>CAUEYG010000036.1 GCA_959021945.1 uncultured Eubacteriales bacterium
TTTCCACACAGCGGCATATTCCCGTTAAAAATTTAGCTCGATTCGGCTGCACCACAACAAAGGGGCAGCAAATTTTAGACAAAAACAAGGAACTATTAAGTCAGTATGACTACACCATCCTGGAGTTCGGAGGCAATGACTGTAATTTTAACTGGGAAGCTATTTCTCAGGACCCGGAAAAAGATCACAGGCCTGCAGTCCCGTCATGCCTTTTTAAAGAAACCTACTCCAAAATGCTGGCCCAAATCAAAGAGCTGGGAAGTCAGCCCCTGCTCCTGTCCTTGCCGCCGCTGAATCAGCAACGATTTTTCAACTGGGTATGCAGGGGCCTGAATAAGGAAAATATTTTGAAATGGCTGGGAGATGTGGACTATATTTACCGCTGGCAGGAAGCTTATAACCTGGTACTCTTCCAGCTGGCCCAGGAACATCACGTTCCTCTGGTGGATATTCGTAAAATCTTTTTGGAAAACAGACATTACGGTGAGCTGCTCTGTGTAGACGGCATGCATCCCAGCCAGAAAGGCCATGCCCTGATCAATTCTGCACTAGCTGATCTAATGATTTAAAAGTATATCCCAGATCTTTCCATTTGGTCAACAGTTCATCCAGCACTTCTGAATTGGTCTTTGATGTGCTGTGGAGGAGAATAACAGCCCCTGGATGAACCCTTGGAATCATCTTTTTAAACGCCTCTTCTCTGGAAGGCTGCTGACTTTCATACCAATCCACATAAGCAAGGCTCCAAAAGATAGTATGGTAGCCCAACTCTTTAGCCATTTTCAGATTGTTTTCACTGTATTTTCCCTGAGGCGGCCGGTAGAATTTTTTCATATTCTGCCCGGTCGTTTTTTTGTACAGCGCTTCTAAATCTTTAATTTCCTTGGAAAAGTCATCCATAGTGGAGATCTGTGACATATCAGGATGGTGGAACGTATGATTTCCCACAATATGCCCTTCTTTTACCATCCGTTTCACTAAATCCGGATTTGTTTCTAAATAATTTCCTACCAGGAAAAAGGCAGCCGGGACCTTGTGTTTTTTCAACGTATCCAAGATTTTGGCCGTATATCCGTTTTCATAACCTGCGTCAAAGGTCAGGTATAACACTTTGTCCTGGGTATCCTGCGCATAATAGGCGTCATACTGCTTTAGGTACTGCGCAGTAGCATTGGCTACAGGAGGTTTTCCTGCCTGCTGAAAGCTGAGTCCCCAGTTTCCATCTGCTGATGTAGAAACAGTATCTCTGTTCATCATGCCTGCAGTAACGCCCACACCTGCCAGCACCATGACAAAAAGGGCCGCTGCTGCCGCTACTTTCCGTATTTTCTTTTTTCGAATCATTATAATCATAAAAAATCACCACCCAGTCCAGTATACTGAGTGGTGATAAAAACTATGCCGGTAAAAAGAGAAAGAGTACATGCTTTCAGCTTATTTACTCAACCTCTCTCAATTCCCCTGTCACAGAATCCATGACAAAACCTCCGATTTGGATGTCATCGGGGATTAACGGATGATTTTTTAACAAATCTACTGTTTCATGAACAGATGCGTCTACATTGTCAAACCCGCTGAGCCATTTTTCAAAGTCAATGCCGCAGTAATGAATCATGTCTAACGACTCCTGAGAAATACCCCGAGCTTTCATATGTTTGATCATAGCCTGGCTGTCCATGTGCTGGACCCCGCAGTCCGTATGTCCAACTACTACAACCGCCTCTACTCCCAGTTCAAAAATAGCAATCAGCAGGCTTCTTACCACACTTCCAAAAGGGTTTGATATTACGCCTCCTGCATTTTTAATAATCTTTACATCACCGTTTTTTAAACCCATAGCAGCAGGCAGCAGCTCTGTCAGACGCGTATCCATGCAGGATAAAATAGCCAGCTTTTTGTCCGGATATTTGCTGGTTACAAAAGACTGATACTTTTTTTCTGCAACAAATTCTTTGTTAAATCTGCGGATTTCTTCAATCATTGTCATTCTCCTAAGCGTGTTTTATATTGGTAAATTCTGAAATTTCTCTGTTAATGGTACATAAATCTTCTGTGCCCAAATCATGGAGTTTTTTGTGCCCTGTCAGCCGTGCAAAGGTTTTTAGCTCTGCCAAGGAGCAGTTTAGAAAATTAGCCACTCTCTGGGCGGCTGCATCTTCCTTGAACCTTGCCCGTAAATCCTGCTGCTGCGTTGCCACGCCTACCGGGCATTTTCCGCTGTCACAAATACGATATTGTTGGCAGGCTGCCGCTATAAGGGCTGCTGAGGCAATGGCCACTGCATCTGCTCCCATAGCAATGGCTTTTGCAAAATCGGAAGATACGCGCAAGCCTCCTGTAATAACAAGATCAATGTCCGCTCCAGCCTGGTCCAGATATTTTCTTGCTCTGTACAGGGCGTAAATGGTAGGAATGCTGGTAGAATCTCGCACAAATTTAGGGCTGGCCCCAGTAGCGCCCCCTCTGCCGTCAATGGTGATAAAATCAGGCTGGGCATAGACACAAAACTCTAAGTCCTGCTCAATCCTTCCTGCCGCTATTTTTATGCCTATTGGCCTTCCCTCTGATTGAGTTCTGAGATTCTGAACTAACGCTTTCAAATCTTCTTTTGTATTCACATCTTCAAATTTAGATGGGCTGATTACATCCTGTCCAAGAGGTTTATTTCTCACCTTTGCAATTTCCGGAGTCACTTTATCTCCTGGAAGGTGGCCTCCCATCCCAGGCTTGGTCCCCTGTCCGATTTTGATCTCAATGGCATCGGCGTTTTTTAAATTTTCCGGCGTCACACTGTATTTATTAGGCACATATTCAAAGATATATTTATATGCCGCTTCCATTTCTTCCGGCAAAATACCGCCTTCTCCGCTGCACATGGCAGTCTTTGCCATAGCGCTCCCCTTTGCCAGTGCTGTCTTGGTTTCTTTTGAAAGAGCCCCAAAGGACATATGGGAAATATAGACCGGACTTTCCAGAACCATTGGCTTTGCCGCGTGTTTTCCTATGACCGTCACTGTATCTACCTCTTCATGTTCAGAAAGAGGCGGCGGGTTCAGCTGCGCTCCCAAAAGCAGGATGTCATCCCAGCCCGGCATGGCCATCTTTGTGCCCATGGCTTCAATAATGGTTTCTCCTGTTACTGCCATCTTGTGAATTTCCGCCATATAGCGGCAAGAAGAATCAGCTCTCGCATATTCCGGGTCATAATCTAAAGAATGATTTGTCTCTTTCTTTTCCTTTGCTGCGGCCTGCTCTGTCTCATCGTCATCAATTTTCTCAAAGACACTGCGGGGCTGACCGCAAATAGGACATTCCGTCAGGGTATCAATTCCCTTTCCCGGCTCTTCCCTGAAGATATAGCCGCAAATGCTGCATTTGTATACTGCCATAATGCTCCTCCTTTACATAAACAATCATATCCCATTTTCCCTTTAATGATTCCTATCTTTGGCACATTCCGGACAGATCCCTTCAAAAATAATATTGTGGTCCTGTACCAGAAATCCCTGGCTGCTCAGATCCAACTCATTGAGCTGCTCCATATAAGGCACATCTACATCAAAAACTCGGCCGCAGTCCGTACACTTAATGTGATAATGCGCTTTTGTCCTAAAATCATAACGATCTGCTGAATTAGGAATCTGAACTCGCATGATCTGTCCCTGCTGAGCCATTTGATTCAAATTTCGATAAACTGTGGCCTTGCTAATCCTCGGATATTCCTGCACCACTGCTTCATAAATCATATCTGCAGTGGGATGGTTGTGAAATCGGTTTACTGCTTTCAGGATAATATCTTTTTGTACGGTATTTCTGCTTTTCATATCGTCACCCACTTACTAATACCAATTATTATTTAATATTATATATCCCATTATCCCCCTCGTCAATCACATTGAATTTGAAAAAAACCGGATCAACTATGACCCGATTTCAAATCTAAGAATACAATTGTAGTCCTGCATGTTTTTCTGCCGGAAACTTAATCCCGATACTTTACAATATTTTGAATTCCGCTTTTTCGTACTTCAATGCCTTTAATACTGCGAATGTACTTTTTAAATTGAGAAAATCCGTAATCCTGTACGTTAAAATTATCATACTTCTGATGAATCTCCTGACCCAGCGTGCCAAGATCAACACCGTCTTTTCCGCCTGCTTTCACAGTCTTGATAATAAATTCTTCCACATTGGTACTTTCAGCCAGCTTAACAGAAACATAATTGCCCTTTTTCAAAAGACGAATCTTTGGGAACTCTTCCAGAAGCTTTGACAACAGACTGTATCCATAGCTTCGAACGTCAAAATCCGGGTACAGTTTCAGAAGCCGATTCCCCAGCTCTGCAAGACCAGTCTCCCTGCCGTTGTTGGTATTTTCTGTAATAATCTTAACAATGGCCTCTTCAATAACTGATTTATCAATATCTTTTACACCGGCCTCTTCTTTCACCGTTTCTTCTCCTTCAAGGAGCTCCAACCTTGTAAAAATATCGCAGGCTTTCCGAAAGGCCATAGGCGTTTTCTTTTCGCCCATACCAATAACCGTCAAACCGGATTCCCGGATTCTGCTGGCCAGCTTTGTAAAATCGCTGTCACTGGAAACAATGCAAAATCCGTCTACCGTACTGGTGTATAAGATGTCCATCGCATCAATGATCAAAGCCGAATCCGTGGCATTCTTCCCCGTGGTATAACTAAATTGCTGGATTGGGGTAATGGAGCTGGTCAAAAGCTCATCCTTCCAACTGGAATTTTGCCTGCTGGTCCAGTCCCCGTAAATTCTCTTGTAGGTTACATTTCCATATTTAGACAGCTCGTCCAAAATTGGGTCAATGTACTTTGCCGAAACATTATCAGCGTCAATCAATAATGCAAATCTTTTATCCAAATCCTTCTCCTAACTTTTCTCTTCCCTGCAGTACCTGCTGTACCCCAGGAATTCCAAGCACTTACAACATTTTTAATGGTATCATTTTTCTGCAGCAAAGTCAAACGCAAAGCAGTCAGCCTTTTTCCTCCAGAATATATTGTTCAATGTGAAAGGTGCTTTTTCGGATTTCCATAACAGCCATAGTAGCAGGAAGCCCAAAACGCCTTCTTCCGCAGCTCCCTGGATTGAGCCACAGGATGTCCCCCTCTTTTTCACAGTAATATTTATGAGAATGACCAAACACGACTACGTCCACATCTGTCAGATGTTTAGGCGCATCCTTTCGATTATGCACTGCTAGAAATTTGATGCCGCAGATTTCCAGGCGAATTACCGGTTCCAGAACATCGGCCCAAGGGCCCTTGTCATTATTTCCCCTTACAACGGACAGCGGACCTATTGCTCTAAGGGTTTCCAGCAGGGTCGGGTCTGCTATATCTCCGCCGTGAATGATATGGTCACAACCTTTCAAGATCTCTATGACTTCCGGTCTGAGCATTCCATGAGTATCCGACAGGATACCAATTTTTTTAATCACTTGTTCCTCTCCCTTCCAGAGAACATAGCGCGCTTCCGGCTGCTCTGTCTCCAGGCCCGATAGTTTTATAAAAACGCATCCCGCAGCAAAGGTCAGGATCGGGGTCAGCAGAAAAATAGCCAGGACAACATCCAATCCGTGGCGCAGAATAATGCGGATCAGAAACAGGAATAACAACAGAGCTGCTGTGCATACTACAATCCCCATACCCTTTGTAATCCTATAATACCAGTCTCTCTTTTTCTTGTCTTTACCCATAGCCGCACCTGTTCTTTCTTTTTAACACGAGCCATTTGATTTTTTCTGCTACGGAAGTCCTACCTTCCTGCGTTTTGCAGTCAGGCTGTTGACCTTAAGACGGAGCACTGCTACCCGGGGTACTACTTCGTTATGAAAGTGGTAATCTCCTTTCCCCTCCTCCACCTGATACTGTGTCAGCAGAGTAGAAAGAGCCCGGACTTTTTCCTCTTCCGGTACATAATCCATAACGCCGGTTCCCATGACGCATTCAAACTCCATGGTGCACTCACAAGGGCCTACCTGAGGGCCTGTTACAATTTCATGAGCGTCTTCCATAACAAAACTCACCTTTGGATTCTTTTTTAAAAGATCGTGTTTACGCCCTTCCGCAGCACCATGAAAAAAGAGGGTTACTTCTCCGTTCTTCTGCTCCATACCAAAGTTCATAGGCACTACATAGGGGTACTCACCATCGCTGTGAAAGGCTACATGGCAAATTTCACAGCGCTTCATCACTTCTATGATCTTCTCAAAATCCTTGATCTCTCTGTCGCTTCTTCTCATTTTTTCATTTCCTTTATTATTTCTTTGGCAAACTGAACAGCTCGCTCTCCTTTGGCCTCTCAACAGATTAAATCCTGTAGAGTACGGTACAAAATGTTAAAATCAATGGGCTTTGAAATGTGCGCATTCATCCCAGCCTCTGTAGTAAGGGCAATGTCCTCAGCAAAGGCATTGGCAGTGACGGCTATGATAGGAATACTGCCTGCATCAGGCCTGTTCAGCATGCGAATGGTTTTGGCAGCCTGACATCCATCTATTTTAGGCATCTGCATATCCATTAGGATTGCATCCAGGGAAAATAGATCTGATGCACAAAAGGCTTCTATTGCCTCCTCCCCGTTCCACGCCTGAACTACTTCAATCCCATTCAGAGAAAGGATCTCTGATGCAATCTCCATATTTGCCTGATTATCCTCTGCCAAGAGAATACGTTTTCCTTTCAAAGAGAGGTAATCTTGCTTTTCTCCTGAATCTGCATCCAAAGGCGGCTCTTCTTCGTTGACAATTTGCAGGGGAATTGTAACGGTAAAGGTGCTGCCTTTTCCTAACTGGCTTTCTACTGTGATTTCTCCGCTCATCTGCTGGACTAAATTTTTTACAATGGACATCCCAAGACCTGTGCTGTTTTCCGACTTTGTTCCGAACCGGTTTTCCCTGGCGTAAGGCTCATAAATAGTAGCAAGGAATTCTTCGGACATACCGATTCCCGTGTCTTCTACAATGATCTGGTATTTCATATTTTGCTGATAAATACGCTGTTTTACCTTGACTGTAATTCGGCTGCCCTCTTCACTATATTTTAAGGCGTTTGAAACAAGATTATTGATAATCTGTCCAATACGGAATGCATCTCCCATGACAACTGGGTCCTGCAGCTCAAACAATACTTGAAAATCCTTTTTCTCCTTTTCTGACTGTGCTTTAAAGGGATCTGTACATTCCTCTACACATTGTTTTAAATTAAGGGGTTTATACTCCAGAGCCAACTTGCCCTGCTCCATTCTGGATATTTCCAAAACATCATTGATCAGTCCCAGCAGTTGTTTGCCTGAAAAGGCGATCTTTGTCATATAGCCTTCCAGTTTGTCCGGTTCTTTCAGGTGCAGTGCGGCCAGCTCTGACAATCCGATAATAGCATTTAACGGGGTCCGCATATCGTGGGACATGTTGCTGAAAAAAGCGTTTTTCGTCTTTTCACTTTTTCTTGCTGATTCCAGGGCCGCCTCTAAAAGGCGCAATTGTTTCAGCTGCTGCTGCTTTTCCTGATCTACTTCCCGAAAACAGAGTACTACTTCATCAGGAGCCAAGCTTTCATCAAACAAAATGCGTACATTCACCCATTTGTAGTCAGTTCCAAAACGCCTTAAAAAATCACCGCCAAAGAGGTGTTCTTGTTTTGCCACAAGCTCCCGTATGCTTTCAGGGGAAAAGCTATTGATAAACTCCTTGTAAGCATCCTTGTCTACCACCTCCTGCGCTGCATCCAGCAGGTTATAATAACGTCCTCTGGCGGGTATTGACCGTAGCAGAGGTTCCGAGGCCTTGATGGCTTCATAAGTACCGGCCTGATAATTGACTCGGTAAATTGCATAATAGGAATTGCCCAACACTTGTATCGTTTCATTGGCCCTTTCCACTTCTTTATTTTGCCTGTAATGCTTTACTGCCATGGCAATAATAAGGACCAGAAAAATAAGAAATACAACGGAAAGGATGACGTAGAAATAGAACAGCTGCGAAAAAGCAATTCCCTTTGGAATGGTTAAAATCGAAATCCATCCATTGCTCATCTCATAATAATAGACACTTTTTTTGTCTCCCTGTAAATCTTGTATATAAGAATCATACGAGTCCAGGGACCCGGCTGCAATTTTTTGCAGAGCTTGGTCAACAAAGGACTGATATTCATCAGCAGTTTTATTCAGATCTGTCCGATAATACAGCAGCGTCCCTTTTTGATCACACAAATAGTAGGAGCCGCCTTCGGGCAGGCTCAGAGGATTATCATAAGTATGAAAGTTTTCAGGAAATACATCAAAGGCAAAGATGCTATCTGAGTTTTGGGTCTTTTGCGCTATTGTAATAACCGGTTTTCCGCTAATAGCATCTGTATAGGTGTCTGTAAATATGGTGTCTCCGCCGGCAGCCATTGCCTCCCTGTACCATTGAGCGTTTGTCAGGTCATAGTCATTATCACCTTCCCAGGGATTGGCGGCAATAATCTTCCCATTCACTACTGCAAAAGGGTCTACTGCTTCTTTGCCAAAATTCTTTTTAATGTTTTCCGCATAATGGTCAAGCCATTTTCTTATGACTTCCGGAGAAGCGCCTTGCTGCACTTGTTCATCAATATACTGGGCGCCAATGGCTGTCAATGTTTTATAGATGATAATATTATTTTGCTCTTCCATTGAGTAGTTTTTCGCCAAAGACATTCCAATCCCCTGATTCTTTTTCAGTAATTCATTCTGTAAG
>CAUEYG010000037.1 GCA_959021945.1 uncultured Eubacteriales bacterium
TGGTTACCTCCGATGATGTAGATGATTTAAAAAATTCCGATACCTATTTTGAAGAAATGCGCGCTACCATTAATATGGACAGAAACCAAGTTATATCCATGCTGACTGACGCAGAGACAACAGCAGAAAACGGCACGGAAAAAGAAAACGCCAATCAGCAGAAATTAAAACTGCTGCAATATATGGAACAAGAACAAAATGTAGAAAATGTCATAAAAACAAAAGGACTCCCCGAATGTCTGGTACTGATTACAGAAAGCGGCGTCAATGTTACAGTAAACAAGCAGGATTTGAATCAGTCTGATGTAGCCAAAATCTGTGATATTGTTATGAGAGAAACAGGAAGAAAAGCGCCTGAGATCATTATTCAAAGCAAGTTTTAAACATTGAAATTATGGGGTGAATTTGGTATAATAATCCTCGAGGTGAATGGAATGAATGTGGCGAATGAGCAAAAGGCCGGAACCCTGAAAATTTCCGATGAAGTGGTGGCTGTATGCGCTGCTAACGCTACCTTAAAGACAAAGGGCGTGGCGGAACTGGCAGGAGGATTTACCAATGTACTCTCCAAGAACATTCTTGGAAAAGAGCTTTTATCAAAAGGCATTAAGGTTTCTCAGGGTGATGACGGCATTATCATAGACATATTTGTCATTGTGGATTACCAGGTCAATATACCGGCAGCAGCATGGGATATACAAGAACATGTAAAAAAAGAAGTAACATCCATGACAGAGCTGGAGGTTGAGGCTGTAAATATTAATGTACAGGGTGTCCACATGCCTGAGAAGGAGGACCCCGTTTTATGACTAGAACGGAAGCACGAGAATTGTTGATGAAATTGCTCTTTCAGATGGAAGTGCAACATGACTACAGCGAAAAATCAAAAGAGAATTATTTGGAAGAACATTTTGGAAAAGGCAGCCAGAAAAAATATGCAGTCCAATTGATCAATGCAGTAATCGAAAACCTGGAAACGATTGATCAAAAGCTGGACCAAAACAGCACAAAGAGAGGCACCCGCCATATGGCAAAGGTAGACCTTGCCATAGCCAGGCTTGCTCTTGCAGAAATACTTTATATGGATAATATACCTGCAGCAGTGGCGATCAATGAGGCTGTTGATATGACAAAAAAATATGGCACCGAAGAGTCCGGCAAGTTTATCAACGGCATTCTGGGCCAGATCGTGAAGAGCAAAGATGAATAAAAAGAAAGAGTGTGTGCTGGGAATTGATACCAGCAATTATAAAACCTCTGTTGCAGTAGTAGACTCCTGCGGAACGATTCTTTGCGATTTACGAACATTACTGAAAGTAAAACAGGGCGAGCGAGGACTGAGACAGTCAGACGCCCTTTTTCAGCATATAGAAAACCTGCCGCATCTGCTAGACAAGGCCTTATCCCCGGAAATGGTCCGGCGAATTGGCGCTGTAGCCTTTTCTGACCGTCCAAGACCTGCAGAGGGATCTTATATGCCGGTTTTCAAAGCAGGAATTAGTTTTGGAAAGACAATAGCTGCAGCCCTGCAGGTGCCTTATTGGAACTTTTCCCACCAGGAGGGGCATATTGAAGCGATCAAGTTTTACAGCGGATTTCAGGAGCAAGAACGTTTTTTATGCTACCATCTTTCCGGCGGCACCTGTGAACTGCTCAAGGTGGAGCAGGGAATCATAAAGAAAATCGGCGGTTCAAAGGATTTGTCTTTTGGACAAGTGATCGACCGGGTGGGTGTAAAGCTGGGTATGGCTTTTCCTGCTGGGGAAGAAATGGACAAAAGGGCCCTGGGGGCGGAAAAGGCCACAAAAGTTTTAACAAAAATCCCTTCTGACGAATTGTTTCTTAACCTTTCGGGCATTGAAACTCAGTGCAGCCGAAAGGCGGAAAGCCTTGTCCAAGAGGGGGCGGCTCCATCAGAACAAGACGCATTAATCCGAGAACTCTTTGACCGAATGGTTCAGATTCTCACTGAAATGACAAAGCAGGCAGCAGCAAAGACAAAGATCAATCATGTGCTGTTTACAGGAGGCGTTTCCTCCAGTCAATATATCAGCAAGAAATTAGCTGCTCACTTTAAAGATACCCCTATTTTCCTTGAGTTTGGACAGCAGTACCTGTCTCAGGATAATGCTGTGGGAATCGCTTTGCTGGGAGGGAAGAAACTATGGCAATAAAACCAGTGAAAGTATCACAGTTAAACGGATACATCAAAAGGATTCTACAGACAGACCCCCTCCTTGGCAATGTTTCCGTCATCGGAGAGATTTCCAATTTAAAGTTTCATGGTTCCGGCCATGTTTATTTTTCCATGAAAGATGCAGACAGCAAACTCAATTGCTTTCTGCCTGCGGATCGGGCGGCCAGTCTTCGCTATGAGCTGTCTGAAGGCATGGAGATTACAGCCAGCGGATATATTTATCTCTATGAGAGAGGCGGCAGTTATTCGCTTAATATCAGGGATATTGAAGTGGCGGGACTTGGCAACCTGTCCATTGCTTTTGAAAAGTTAAAACAAAAGCTGGAAGAGGAGGGGCTCTTTGATCAAAGATATAAAAAGAAAATCCCTTTTTTTCCTGAAAAAATTGCAGTAATTACGTCAGAAACCGGGGCTGCGGTGAGAGATATTCTAAAAATCATAAAAAACAAAAATAATTATGTCGATGTGCTGGTTTATCCGGTATTAGTGCAGGGCCCTGCTGCAGCAGGACAGATTGCAGACGCCATATCTCAGGTCAATGAAAAGTGGCCGGAAATTGACACCATTATAACAGGCCGGGGCGGCGGAGCCATGGAAGAGCTTTGGGCTTTTAATGAGGAAATTGTGGCACGGAGCATCTTTGCATCTAAGATTCCTGTTATTTCCGCTGTTGGTCATGAGACGGATTTTACCATCGCAGATTTTGTAGCTGATAAAAGAGCAGAGACGCCTACAGCTGCTGCCAATATGGCAGTTCCTGATATTGGAGAGTTAAAAGCTTATCTTGCAGATCGCAGAGAAAGCATGAGACTGGCTGCAGAATCCTGCATCCAATACAAACAGATGCAGCTTTCCAGTCTTGATCTGGAGGCTTTTAAACGAGACTTGGAGAGCCGTGTTACAATGGAACAGATGCGAATTGAGAACATAAAATCAGAAAATCTGCACCATATTGCAAATCTGGTGCAGTCCTTAGAAAAGGAAATCAACCTTCACCGTTCCAGCCTGCAGTCCCTTAATCCCAAAGCCGTTATGGCAAGAGGATATGGCGCTGTTGTAGGACCGGATGGAAAGCTGATTGGTTCTGTACAAAGGATCAAGCCACAGGATGCCCTGACTGTTGTATTAAAGGACGGACAGGCTTCCTGTACAGTAAACGAAGTGAGGAGGGAAACCCTATGACAGCGGAAAAAAAACCAACCTTTGAAGAACTGCTGACCAAGCTGGAAAAAAGCTCTGACAATCTGAAACAAGACAATATCACCTTAGAGGATGCTTTGAAAAATTTTGAAGAAGGAATTGCATATTATGAGCAGTGCAGCGAGATATTAAATAGTGCAAAACAAAAAATTGAAACGTATTCTGATAAATAACAGGAGGGGTGATCATGCCGGAATCGATACAAAAGAAATATAAAGAATTAATAGAAGAACATATTTTGGATTTTTTGCCGGATATCGACCATAAGAGCATTACGCTTTATGAATCTATGAAATACAGCCTGACTGCAGGAGGAAAGCGAATCAGACCTATGCTCCTACTGGCGGCCAGCGAATTTGCGGGAGCTAAGCTGCAGGAAGCCATTCCATATGCCTGTGCTGTGGAGTACATGCATACTTATTCTCTCATTCACGACGATCTCCCTGCAATGGATGACGACCAGCTGAGAAGAGGGCAGCCTACCAATCATATTATTTATGGGGAAGCCATGGCCATCTTAGCCGGAGACGGGCTGCAATCCGCTGCTTTTGAGACCATGAATAAGGACATGCTCCTCTATTTTGACAATCCGGATATGTTGAAAAAACGGATTCGGGCAGCCCACGAAATTGTAAAAGGGTCCGGATGCCGCGGAATGGTAGCCGGGCAGGTAGCAGATATTGAATCAGAAGATCGGGCGTGCTCCGGTGAAATGCTGGACTATATCCATTTGACAAAGACAGCGGCCCTGATCGTTGCCGCCATCCGGGCAGGCGCTCAGCTGGGAGGCGCTGATGAAGAAATGCTCAGCGACCTGACCATTTACGCAGAAAATCTGGGTCTTGCCTTTCAGATTGAGGACGATATTTTAGATGTTATTGGCAGTGAAGAAGAAATGGGCAAAAAAGCCGGTATGGATTCTGTAAAGAAAAAATCCACCTATCCTGCACTTTATGGGCTGGAAGCTTCCCAGAAAAAATTAATGGAGCTGACGAACAACGCAATCGAGGCTTTGGCTTCCTATTATGATAATGCAGAATTTTTCGTAAAGCTGGCAAGGGATTTAGCAGTAAGAGGCAAATAATAATGATAAAAAAATTATTGGAATATGAGTTCCCGCAGGACCTCCAGAAAATGTCGGAAGATGATCTGGAACTGTTGTCCTATGAGATCAGAGACTTTCTTATCAGCAACATATCCAAGACAGGAGGTCATCTGGCCTCCAATTTGGGCGTTGTTGAGCTTTCCATTGCATTACATAAAGTCTTTGATACACCCAGGGATCGGATCATATGGGATGTAGGACATCAATCTTATGTCCACAAAATCCTGACAGGAAGGGCTGATCAATTTGGCTCCCTGCGTAAATTCGGCGGCATGAGCGGTTTCCCAAAAGTCAAGGAAAGTGAATACGATACTTTTGATACAGGCCACAGCAGCACTTCCATTTCCATTGCAGCGGGAATGGCTGCAGCCAGAGATCTTTCAGGAGACACCTATCAAATTGCAGCAGTCATTGGAGACGGAGCACTCACAGGGGGACTTGCCTATGAAGCCATGAATAATGTGGGAGCATCCAAAGCCAAGATGATCGTGATCTTAAACGACAACGGTATGTCCATCTCCCCCAATACCGGAGGAGTATCACGCTATCTGAGCAAGCTGAGAGGCTCCAAAAAATATACGGACTTAAAAAACAGAGTCAAGAAAAATGTATTAGAGATTCCCGGTATTGGAAAAGGCGTTATGGCCGGCATGCAGCATATGCGGGACTCACTGAAATACGCAGTGCTGGACGGCATTATGTTCGAAGAACTGGGATTTAAATATTTTGGCCCTATTGACGGTCATAATATGGGAGAGATCATTGAGACTTTGGAGATGGCAAAAGAAGTCAACGGACCGGTATTTCTTCATGTTATTACGAAAAAGGGCAAGGGGTACAAGAGCGCGGAAGAAACCCCCAGCAAGTATCACGGCACCGGGCCCTTTGATCCTACTACCGGGATGCAGCACAGCAGTTCCGGTGCGCCTTCCTGGTCCCATGTGTTTGGCAAAAAGCTGACACAAATGGCCAAAAACGATGAAACAATTGTGGCCATCAGCGCAGCTATGTTGGAGGGTACCGGATTAACGGAATTTAAAAGCAAATATCCGAGAAGAACTTTTGATGTAGGTATTGCAGAAGGTCACGCCGTCACCTTTGCAGCAGGAATGGCTTCCGGAGGATACCATCCGGTGGTAGCTATTTATTCCACCTTTTTGCAGCGGGCTTACGACCAGATCTTAGAGGATGTGTGCCTTCAAAACCTTCCTGTCATCTTTGCCATTGATAGAGCCGGTATTGTAGGTGCAGACGGTGAAACACATCACGGAATGTTTGACTTGTCCTACCTAAACCATATGCCAAATATGACCATTTTGGCGCCTGCAGATAAAGAAGAGCTGGAGCAGATGCTGGAATATGCCAGAACCCTGGGAAAACCCTGCGCTGTCCGCTATCCTCGCGGGGAAGCCCCTTCTCTGGACTTTCATGAGCCAATCAACGGCAGTCTTGTATTAAAGGAAGGGCATGATATTGAGCTCTGGGCTGTAGGAAATATGTTGGACGTTGGTTTTCAAGTGTGTGAGGCATTGAAACAAAGAGGGATTGATGCAGGACTTGTTAACGCCAGGATTGTGCGGCCTCTGGATGAAAGAGCCATCAGAGCTTCTGCGGACAGAACGAAACTGATCGTTACTTTGGAGGACAATGTGATCACAGGTGGGTTTGGAGAAAATTTAGCAGCCCTATTAATGGAGTCTCCCATTAAAGTGCTCAATTTCGGATGGCCTGACTGTTTTATCGAACATGGGAGCTGCAGTCAGCTCTTTGAAAAATACGGCTTAGATCCAAAAGGCATTACAGAAAGGATTTGTGAATATATTGAAAAACAGGCTTGATACAATTCTCGTGGACCGAGGGTTGTTTTCTTCCAGGGAAAAAGCGAAGGCCTCTATTATGGCTGGAATTGTCTATGTAGATGGGCAGAAGGTGGATAAAGCCGGCACTTCTGTCGATGATCAAGCGGACATTCATATTAAGGAAAGCCTTTGTCCTTACGTGAGCAGAGGAGGTTTAAAACTTGAAAAAGCTTTGGAACTTTTTCCTTTTGATTTAAAGGATGCAGTATGTGCAGACATTGGGGCCAGCACTGGCGGGTTTACAGACTGTATGCTGAAAAAAGGAGCAAAAAAGGTTTTTGCCATTGATGTTGGCTATGGCCAGCTGGATTGGAAGCTGCGAAACGACTGCCGGGTCATTAACATGGAAAAGACCAATATCCGGTATCTTGACATGGATACCATTGATTGTCATATGGACTTTATCAGTATTGACGTTTCTTTTATCTCTCTGCGGCTTGTATTTCCTGTGGCTGCACAAATGCTGGGAGAAAAGGGAAGTCTGGTCTGCCTTGTAAAACCCCAGTTTGAGGCGGGCAGGGAGCAGGTAGGAAAGAAGGGGATTGTCCGAGATGAAAAGGTTCACAAAGAGGTCATTGAACATGTGATCAAGTATGGGGAAGAAAACGGACTTTACCCTCATGGGCTGACCTATTCCCCTGTAACCGGTGCGAAAGGAAATATCGAATACCTTTTGTATCTTACAAAGCAGCCGGAACAGGAAGGTGTTCCTATAGAAGATGTTGTTTTTTGTTCCCATAAGGAACTGGAATAAAATTGAGTATATCAGAGAAAAGGAGAACATGAGAATGAAGTTATCAGACAAAGTGCTGGCGATGCAGCATTCGCCTATCCGAAAATTTAATCCTATTGCTCAAAAGGCTAAGGAGGCAGGCAAAAAAGTTTATCATTTGAATATTGGACAGCCTGACATTGCAACTCCGGCCTGTTTTATGGATGCCATCAGGAATTTTGATGAGAATGTAATTGCCTATGCTGAGTCAGGAGGCGTGACTGCTCTCCAGGATGCCATTTCTCATTATTTCAGCCAATATGGAATGGAATATAATACCAACCATATTCTTGTTACAAACGGAGGCTCAGAAGCCCTTAGTATGATCTTTATTTCTCTGCTCAATCCCGGAGATGAGGTGTTGATTCCAGAGCCTTTTTACACCAATTATCATACCTTTGCCACTATGGCTGATGGAGTGGTAGTTCCTATTACTACTACTGCAGAAGAAGGATACCATTATGCTGATGCAGAGAAAATTGAGGCAGCCATTACAGACAGGACCAAAGCTATTTGCTGTATCAGTCCCGGAAACCCTACAGGTACAGTACTTACCCTTGATGAAATGAAGCTGATCGGAGAGATTGCCATCAAACACGATCTGTGGATTATTGCAGATGAAGTTTACAGAGAATTTGCTTATGACAACCGTCAGATTACCTCTTTTGGAATGCTAAAGGAATTAGAAGACCGTGTGATCATTGTGGATTCTGTTTCAAAACGCTTTTCAGCCTGCGGAGCAAGAATCGGATGTATTGTTTCAAAAAATCCAACGCTGATGGATAATTTGATGAAAATTGCCCAGGGACGGCTGTGTTCACCAACCGTGGAGCAGATCGGGGCAGCAGCGCTTTACAAGCTTCCAAAATCCTACTATGATGATGTCCGTTCTGAATATGAAGCAAGAAGAGATGTGGTATATGAGGAATTAATGAAAATTCCAGGTGTTGTGTGCAGAAAACCAGGCGGCGCCTTTTACCTGACAGCAAAGCTTCCTGTTGATAATATTGAGAATTTCCTTATGTTTCTTCTTACTGAATTTGAGGACAATGGAGAAACGGTTATGTTTGCTCCTGCAGAAGGCTTTTATGCAACGCCGGGGCTGGGCAGGGAAGAAATGCGGATCGCCTACGTGCTGAACAAAAAGGATATGGCTCGAGGGGTGGAACTGATCAGGCTAGGCATTGAAGCATATAACAAACGGTAAATTATAGTTTTAGCTCTGGGAGGCAAGGGGCGCCTCTCAGGGCGATTTTTTACAAAAATGGGAAAGGAATTAGAGTAAGAATGGCACTATCACCAATGATGCAGCAGTATATGAAGATCAAGGAAGAGTATCAGGATTGTATTTTATTCTTTCGTCTTGGAGACTTTTATGAAATGTTTTTTGAAGATGCCAAGAATGTTTCCAGAGAATTGGAGCTGACCCTGACAGGCAAAAACTGCGGGATGGAGGAGCGGGCGCCCATGTGCGGCGTGCCTTTTCATTCAGCAGATACATATATTGCCCGTTTAGTGGAAAAGGGTTATAAAGTAGCCATCTGCGAGCAAACAGAAGACCCTTCTAAATCCAAAGGG
>CAUEYG010000038.1 GCA_959021945.1 uncultured Eubacteriales bacterium
TCCCTTGCGTTCTTGTTTTTTCTTTGCCTAGGTGCCCACTTTTTTATGCTTACGAAAAGCGAAACCTTGTACACACTTTGGGCCTTCCCGGAGCGCCCGGAGATGCTCGAAAATCCCTGGGAATGTGTACAGATATGAGAAAAGCGAAACATTGTGCACACTTTGGGCCTTCCCGGAGCGCCTGGCAACTCACAGGCCGCCGGGGGTGCCCGGGGAGAGGTGGAGCGCCAAGCCCAACCGGCAGGAGCGCCCCTCTCCATATCCCACATAAAAATAGCGTGCCCCACCTTTTGGCGGAAACACGCTCTTTCATACTTTTTTAAATCACTCTGATGGAAATAAACTCTTCTGAATCCAGTCCGCTCTTCAACTCGTCTTCTGAGACTTTACCGGAAACTTCCACTAAAGTATAAGCAAAATCACCCTTGCTCTTGTTGATCATATTTTCCACATTCATGCCCAAATCAGCAAAGATACCTGTAATCTTACCTAAAATAGCAGGCACGTTTTTGTGAATAATGCAGGCTCTTGCAGCTCCGGCGGAAATAGGGCCCAAGTTGCATTCCGGGAAATTCACGGAATTTACAATATTTCCGTTTTCTATGTAATCCATAATCTGATCTACGGCCATAGATGCGCAGTTGTCTTCCGCTTCAGCAGAAGATGCGCCAAGATGGGGCAGCACAATGGTATTCTCAAAATTAATAACCCGGTCATCAGTAAAATCGGTCACATACTTTTTCACCTTTCCCTCTGCCAGGGCTTTTTCAAGGGCATCATCATCCATCAGTTTATCTCTGGAAAAATTAAGGAAAATAACGCCGTCTTTCATCTGTGCAAAAGCTTCCTCATTGACCATTCCCTTTGTACTATCCATAGCAGGAACGTGGATGCTTATATAGTCGCATTTTGGATATAAATCCTTCAGCGCATCTGTGATCTCAATGGTATTGGAAAGGCTGTGAGCTGATTTTACATTGAGAAACGGGTCGTATCCGATCACATCCATACCCAGCTGCTCAGCAGCGTTTGCCACCATTACGCCGATCGCTCCCAGGCCAATAATGCCCAGGGTTTTCCCCTTGATTTCCGTTCCGGCAAACTGGCCTTTGCCCTTTTCAATAGCTTTGCCTACACCCTCTGTGCCAGCCAGAGTCTTGGCCCATTCCAGCCCAGCCGGAATATTTCTTGCTGCCAAAAGCATTCCTGCCAGTACCAGCTCCTTTACTGCGTTGGCATTAGCCCCCGGCGTGTTAAAGACAACGATTCCCTCCTGAGCGCAGCGATCAAGAGGAATGTTATTAACGCCTGCCCCAGCGCGGGCAATAGCCAGCAAATCCTTTGAAAACTCCATATCGTGCATGGCCTGGCTTCTGACCAGAATACCATTTGCTTCATCCGTATTATCAATGACTGTATATCCATCGGTGAGCCGGGAAAGGCCTACTGGTGAGATTTTATTCAGCGTTGCAATTTTATACATGGTTTCACCTCTCTAATGATTTTAAATTAACCTCAATTATAGCACTTTACCATAGGCCAGTAAAGTGATATAATAGGAAATCATGAATTTGTTAAAAAAAACGCAAATCTTATTTGGAGGTGACAAAATTGAGTAATAATAGAGCATATAACTTTTCCGCAGGGCCATCCATGCTGCCCCTTTCCGTAATCCAAGAGGTAGCTGCAGATCTGCCTAATTATCAGGGATGCGGAGAGTCTGTAATGGAAATGAGCCATCGTTCCAAGGAGTTTAAAACCATTTTGGAAGATGCTGAAAAGAACCTGAGAGATATTATGAACATTCCGGACAACTACAAAGTCCTGTTCCTGCAGGGAGGCGCTACTTTGCAGTTTGCCATGGTTCCGCTGAATCTGTTGAGAAAGTCAGGAAAAGCAGATTACATTACAACCGGCTCCTGGGCCAAGAAAGCAGCCAAAGAAGCAAAGAAATTCGGAGACATTAAGATTACAGCGTCCTCAGAAGAATCCACCTTTTCCTATATTCCGGAAGTAAAAAAGGAAGACTTCAGAGCAGATGCCGACTATGTACATATTACCTTTAATAACACTATTTACGGAACCCATTACCCGTATATTCCGGACACAGGAGATATTCCCCTGGTAGCTGATATGTCATCCTGCATCCTGTCCGAAGAGGTGGACGTGTCCAAGTTCGGACTGATCTATGCAGGCGCACAGAAAAACGTGGCCCCTGCAGGAGTGACCATTGTCATCATCAGAGACGACCTGATCGGATTTGCAAAAGAAACAGTTCCTACTTATCTGGACTATAAAATCCATGCTGAAAACGATTCCGCTTATAACACGCCAAACTGCTTTGGCATCTATGTGGCAGGAGAAGTTTTTAAATACATTAAAAAGACCGGCGGTATTTCCGCTATGCACGACCTGGATGTAAAAAAAGCCAAGATGCTCTACGACTACATTGACGGCAGCAGCCTTTACTCCTGCCCGGTAAGAGAGCAGGATCGTTCCCTGATGAACGTTGTGTTTGTCACTGGAAATGAAGAACTGGACAAAAAATTTGTAGCAGAAGGGAAGGCCCAGGGTCTCCACAATCTGAACGGACACAGATCCATTGGGGGAATGAGAGCCAGCATCTACAACGCTATGCCTCTGGAAGGTGTGGAAGCACTGATCAGCTTTATGAAAAAGTTTGAAGCAGAAAACAAATAAATGACAGGGCTTCCCTAATCCCAACAGGGGAGCCTTTACTGTTAATATAGGAGGAAATCCATGAAATATTTAATCTTAGTTCCTGACGGAGCAGGCGATGAGCCCATTGAAGCCCTTGACGGAAAGACGCCGCTGGAAACAGCTGACCTAAAGACAACCAATGAACTGGCTGCAAAGGGGCAGGTGGGTATGGTAAGAACAATTCCGCCGGGAGTTGCTCCGGGCTCTGATGCAGCAAACTTATCTGTAATGGGCTATGACCCTTCCGTATACCTGACAGGCAGATCACCCCTGGAAGCAGCCAGCATTGGAATCGATATGTCTGATACAGACGTAGCGTTTCGTGTGAACCTAATTACCCTTACAGGGGAAGGAAGCTACGATGACCTGATCATAACAGATCACAGCGCAGGCGATATCACCACGGAAGAAGCAGACCAGCTGATTCAGGCAGTTAATGAAGCCTTTGCTGATGACCGGATTCATTTTTATACAGGTGTTAGCTATCGTCACTGCATGATCGTTCACAACGGCTCTACTGATTATGATATGACGCCGCCTCACGATGTCTTGACACAAAGAGCCGGGGACCACCTTCCAAAGGGAGAAGGGGCCCAATTTATTACAGACATGATGAGAAAAAGCTATGAGATCCTGAAAGATCACCCGGTCAACAAGGCCCGTATAGCTAAGGGATTGAACCCGGCTAATACCTTGTGGATTTGGGGACAAGGGAAAAAACCGAGCCTCTCCTCCTTCTATGAGAAATACGGCATTACAGGAACCGCAGTGTCTGCTGTAGATCTCATTAAGGGAATTGCCATCTGCGCAGGGCTGGACTCTGTTGATGTGGAAGGTGCTACAGGAACGATCCATACCAACTTTGACGGAAAAACTGCAGCAGCCATTGAGGAATATAAAAACGGAAAAGACTTTGTATACATACACCTGGAAGGGCCGGATGAATGTTCCCACCAGGGAGATATGGAAGGAAAAATTAAATGTCTGGAACTGATTGATCAAAAGGTTTTAGCACCTGTTGTAGATTATTTGCGCCAAACAGGAGAAGGCTTTCGGATACTGATTGTACCTGATCATAGGACGCCTCTTGCCATTAGAACCCACTCAGCCGATCCGGTGCCATATGTGATTTATGACAGCACAAAGGAGCGGCAGGAAAACAAAGAACAGCAATTTAACGAAAAATCCGGGGCAAAAGGTCAGTACTTTGACAGCGGATATGAGTTGGCAGACTTTTTCTTTGAAAAATAGGAATGAAATATGAAGCTTAAGACAAAACTATTTTTATTAATAACCATATTTGCAATTGCCTGTACCCAAGCGGTACCGGCATTTGCTGCGTCTGCGGCGGATTTAAAGCTGCAGGCCCAGACTGCTATTGTCATGGATGCGGCTACAGGCGAAGTCCTTTATGAGAAAGACATTAACAAAAAGATGGAGCCTGCCAGTACAACAAAGATTGTAACCTGCTTGCTGGCCTTGGAACATCTGAAGCTGGACCAGGTGATTACAGCGGCCCACGACGGTTCGGACATGGGAAGCAACATCAGTATAAAAAAGGGAGAACAGTTCAAGGTGGAAGATTTGCTGTACGCTCTGATGCTGCCGTCGGCCAATGATGCAGCCGTTGTTCTGGCAGAAGAAATCGGCGGCAGCGTAGATAACTTTTGCAAGATGATGGACGAGAAAGCCAAAGACTGCGGTGCAAAAAACAGCCACTTCCTCAATCCCAACGGACTCAACTGGCAGGGCCAGGAAGCACATCTTACGTCAGCCTATGATCTGGCAGTGATCACAAAGGCTGCGCTGCAAAATGAAACCTTTCGCAAACTGGTGAGCACCGTATTCTATACCATACCGGCTACCAACAAATCAAAGGAACGGGAACTGTATAACACTAACAAATGCTTATGGGACACAAAGTCTACCAAGCTGGAATACAAGACTGACACAGGAGAAGAAATTAAGACTGAATTTGTACCAAAATATCAGGGCACTATTGGTGTAAAGACAGGCCTGACCAGTACAGCGGGAGCCTGCCTTGTGGCTGCTGTGGACAGAAACGGTACAGAACTGATTTCCGTAGTCCTTCATTCAGGGAATGACGCCCGTTTTTATGATACAGCCCAATTGTGGGACTATACCCTGGAAACTTACTACAACACAACGACTGAAATCAAGCAGGGCGAAGAGGTAGGAAAAGTCCGTGTGAAGCGGGGAGAACACAGGAATGTAGAGGCAGTGGCCGAGAGTAGCGCCTCTATTACTGCAAGAAAGGGAACTGATCTTTCCGATGTTCGTACAGAATTTGAAAAAATGGAGCTGGAAGCGCCGGTAAAAAAAGGAGATAAGATCGGTGTTGCAAAGGTATATCATGGAGATCAGTTAGTGAGCCAGACGAATGTGTTGGCCAAAGAGACTGTGGAGAAAGGCGGCCCCCTTTCTTACTTTGGAATTCCTGATTGGATGGCAGTGATGCTGTATATTGCTCTGGCAATTTTGATTTTGATTGCTGTTATTCTCCGCAGACTGGGACGCGGAGGCCGCAGAAGAAAGCGGAGGAAAAGAAAGTCCAAGAGGCGGAGCGCCCGCCAGCGGTCCATGCCGCCGGTTAATCAGCCGCCTGACGGCAGAGGACAGCGCAGCACAGCGGGAAGGAGCCAGCAGCCAATGAGACGGGAACAGGATAGACGAAGGCGAAAGTAAAGATGTTTGATATACAGGAAAATTTAAAAAAACTCCCG
Organism: uncultured Eubacteriales bacterium; assembly: GCA_959021945.1. Classification (GTDB taxonomy): domain Bacteria; phylum Bacillota; class Clostridia; order Peptostreptococcales; family Anaerovoracaceae; genus Hominibacterium. The sequence continues at coordinate 5,466 of CAUEYG010000038.1, forward strand.
GACTCTCCGGGAGTTTACATTCATAAAGACAAATTAGGGCAGGTTATTTATGTAGGAAAAGCCATTTCTCTGAGAAACAGAGTGCGCCAATATTTCCAGTCATCGAGAACTATGGACCCAAAAGTCAGAGCTATGGTTTCTCAGATTGAAGAATTTGAGTACATTACAACGGGCAGTGAAATGGAAGCCCTTATTTTGGAGTGCAATCTGATTAAAAAATATATGCCCAAATACAATGTGCTCCTGAGAGATGATAAAACCTATCCATATATTAAAATTACTATGGAAGAAGAGTTCCCCCGCCTTATTAAAACACGTCAGGTGAACCGAGATGGAAACAAATATTTTGGTCCTTACAGCGATGCGGGGGCTGTCAACCAGATTGTGGAGCTGCTGAACCATGTTTATGCCCTGAAAAAATGTTCTGCCAGAGTATTTCCAAAGGGTTTTCGGCCATGCCTCAATTATCACATTGACCAATGCGATGGAATCTGTCAGGGTAAAGTTTCCCCTGAAGAATACAGAAAAAAGATTGAACAGGCTGCCGACTTTCTCAAGGGAAAGTCAAAAGGGCTTATCAGCAAACTGGAAAGAGATATGGCTCAAGCTGCTGAGAACCTGGACTTTGAAAAAGCCGCAGAGTGCAGAGACTACATTATGGCCGCGAAAGCTCTTTCGGAAAAACAAAGGGTGGTGCTGCAGGACAAAAAGGATGTGGATTTGCTCCTGGTTGCCAGAGGGCAAAAGCAGCGCCATGTAGTCTTGTTCTTTGTAAGAGACGGCAAGCTCAGCGGCCGTGAAACTTACGATCTGCAGTCTATGGAAGAGGATTCCTCCGAAGACATTCTGGCAGCTTTTATTAAACAGCACTATAGTCAGAGCCTCAGCCTGCCTCGGGAAATTTTGCTGGAAACCCTTCCCCAGGAAAAAGAACTGATGGAGGCCTGGCTTTCCGACCAGGCGGGCCATCAGGTTCACTTGCTGTCACCTCAAAAAGGGGAAAAGCGCGCGGTAATGGACTTAGCGAAAAAAGATATTGTGGAAATGGTAAAAACCATTGACCAGAGAGCAGAAGCGCGAAAAGAACGGCAGCAGACGTTAGGCCGTCAGATCTATGATATTCTCCTGCGCATGGGTTATGAAGATGAGGATTACAGCGGCAGAGAATACCGGGTAGAGGCTTATGATATTTCCAATACAAACGGAGTAGATTCTGTAGGAGCTATGGTTGTATTTGAAGGGTTAAAGCCGGACAAGAAATCCTACAGGCGCTTTCGGGTAAAGACCATAGAAGGTCCCAATGATTACGGCAGTATGCAGGAGGTTTTGTTCCGCAGATTTAAACGGGCCCTGGAAGGGGATGAAGGGTTCTCCATTTTTCCTGATTTGCTCCTTATTGACGGAGGAAAAGGCCATGTAAACGCTGCCCTGGAAATCTTAAGGGGCATGGAGCTGGACCTTCCTGTTGCTGGAATGGCAAAGGATGACCACCACAGGTCAAGGGCGCTGGTCTTTGAAAAGGATGGGCAGATGGAAGAGGTGGTGTTGAAAGAACGCCCTCTGCTTTACAAATATATGGGTACTGTCCAGGAAGAGGTTCACCGCTTTGCCATTGATTATCACAGGGGGCTGCGGGGAAAGCGGATGCTCACCTCTGTTCTGGATGAGATCGACGGCATTGGGCCTGCTAAAAGAAATGCGCTTTTGGATTATTTTGGAAGCATCGACAAGATCAAAGAAGCCAGCGAAGAACAGCTCCAGGAAGTAAAAGGCATTACACAATCTCTAGCAGGAAAAATTAGAGAATATTTTCATTGCTAAAAGCCGGTCATAATGGTATAGTAGTCTTGTTAAGACACATTTTAAGAAAAATTTGGAGGATACAAATATGTCAGACGCAGATTTCATCACATTGGAATATGATGATGGTACGGAATTGGAATGTGAAATTCTAGGTGTTTTTGAAGCAGAGGGAAAAGAATACATTGCCCTGTTCCCGCAGGATAATTCCGATGATGTGTATATCTACGGATATAAGGAAACCGGAGAGGATGAATTTGAACTGCTTGATATCGAAGATGATGCCGAATTTGAAAAGGCGGTAGCAGTATTTGATGAGTTGATGTTGGAGGAATAAGAGGCATACAACTTGCTGGGTCAGACAGTTTTCAGGGGCGGTTTATCTCGGCCCCTTTCTTTATAACATAGGAAATGTCGGCTCCGCTTTTGTTATGACTGTCAGCCGGGTATAAGGCCAAAACAGGTTGGCTGAACCGGGCTGAATTTGTTGGAAAAGGAGAAAAGGTGTAACTATGCAACTGATTAAATCGCGCGGACTTGCAGTTGGATTTTTTGCTGTGATTTTGTTGTCAGCTATCTGTCTGTTGGCAGGTCAGTCTGTATATGCTGAAACAGATGAGGTTGAGACGGAAGGTGCAGCTGCTGAGCAGAAAACCACATCACAGACAGCCCCACAGAAAAACGGCTGGCAGACTGACGGCACTTATTATGTCAATGGCGCTATGCAAAAGGGATTTCTTTCCATAGACGGCAAATTATATTATTTGGATTCTGCCACAGGAAAAAAGAAAGTAAACGTTTATGCTGTATATAACAGCAAGCTATATCGTTTTGGTAGCGATGGAGCAGGCGTTCTTTACAGCGGTACTTATCATAAAAAATATTATCGTAATGGAACGCTTTTTACAGGAACCTACAAGAGCAAGCGCTATTCGAAAGGAAGGCTTTTGACCGGGTTCTATAACAAAAAACGGTACAAGAGCGGTAAGGCTTATTCCGGTGTTTACAACAGCTATTACTATAAAAAAGGCGTAAAACAGACGAAATATAAAAATACTGTTAGAAAAATGAACAACGGTAAGGTTTATTATTTCCAAAAGAACAGGAAGGTTTACAAGGGTACAGGCTGGAAACGGGTCAGTGGAAAGCGCTATTATTTTAAAAAAGGAAATGCTGTAACAGGGTGGAAATACGTTGGAAAATATAAGTATTACTTTGATAAAAACGGCAAACTGTGTCAGGACTTAATTGCTGAGTTTGGAAACAAGTGGAAGAAAAAGAGTATTCTGATTAAGGTAAACCGCAAGAGAAACTGCATCACTCTTTTTGCCAAAGACGGCAAAAAAGGGTATCGAATCCCTGTTAAAGCTATGGCTTGCTCTGTAGGAAAAGCGGCGACGCCAACGGTAAAGGGAACCTAT
>CAUEYG010000039.1 GCA_959021945.1 uncultured Eubacteriales bacterium
AAAATATGGCAAAGCTAATAAAATCAATAAATTTGGGCTTGACAGAATAGGAAGGGAACTTTATTTCGATCCCCCCCTACCCGATTATTATATTCCTAACTCATGTTTTAATGCCTCCTGTAAAACAGAGGAAAAATTGATTTTTTTGGCTGAGGCTTCTTCGTTCAACCACTCTGGAATAGTGAGGGTTTTCTTAACTGCCCTGTTATTGTGTCTTTTTCTATACTCAAGCGTATCACACTGAATATAGTTAATAAATTCATTTTCTTCAGCAGCGATATCATGTAAATTGCTTGCTGGAGGGAGTTCTTTTTTGTCAGTCTCATAATCATAAAGCGTAAAGGCTAAAATATCCTCCGCCATCATCAGCGCATCTTTTAGGTCATCTCCACAAGTATAGCAACCTTCCAGATCTGGAAAGTATACGGAATATCCTTTTTCTTCTTCGGTGAAAATCGCTGGATATACATATTTCATTTTAATTACCTCCATTTATTGTAGTGATAAGAAAGTGATAATTAATATTTCGAAGAAAATAAAGAAGCCTTGAAACACTCAAATTTCAAGGCTTTTGGTATCCCGTAGGGGAGTCGAACCCCTGTTGCCGCCGTGAGAGGGCGGCGTCTTGACCACTTGACCAACGGGACAAATTATTACTGATATTCATTATAAACGTATTTTTTGTAATTGTCCACAGTTTTTTTCAATTGTATACTTCCCTGAAATACGATAAAATAAAGAACACAATTATTGCATTTACAGAGAGGAATACAAGTCATGGCAGATAAGCGGCAGGGCGGAACCCCAACGAAAGGGACTGTGGATATTGAAAAAGAAAGAGGGCAGAAAAAAAGAGCAATTATGGCCAATATTGGCCTCCTGTTTGTAGCTCTGTTCTGGGGAGGCGGCTTTGTGGCAGGAAAATTTGCGTTGCAGGATATGCAGCCCTTTAATATTACAGCCTACCGTTATGTGGGAGCCACGCTCTTGATGGCATGCTTTTGCGTAAAAAAGTTCCGGCTGATTCATGTAAAAATGATTCTTGGGGGCGTCCTTGTAGGGTTTCTGGTGTTCTTGGGAAATACCTTGCAGACAGTGGGGCTTCAGTATACCACGCCGGGCAAGCAAAGCTTTATCATTTCTCTGTATACAGTAATGGTACCGCTGCTCTCCTGGCTGATTCTTAGGATTCGTCCGCCGAAAAAAATCATTGCTGCAGCAGTCATTGCTCTCATTGGAATTTCGCTGCTTACTTTAAAAGACGATCTGACCATTGGATGGGGAGATTTCCTGACCTTCCTTTTTGCAGTGGCCTTTTCCGTAGAAGTGATTCTTTTAGGTATTTTTATGAAGAATATGGATGCTACCATGTTCACTTTTATTGAAATTGCGTCAGCAGCAGTGTTTTCTGTCCTGACCGCCCTGCTTTTCGGAGAACCGCAAAGTATTGCAGATATGGGCATTGTTCCGTTGTGCGGGCTCCTTTACCTGATTTCCTTTAACTCCACCTTTGCCTTTCTTTTGCAGAATCGGTGCCAGAGCATTGCCCCGCCTAATTATGTAGCGATTCTCCTTTCCGTGGAAACGGTATTTGGAACCATTTTTGCAATTGCTTTGGCTGGGGAAGTGTTCAGAGGACGGATGATCATTGGATGCATTCTCATGTTTATCGCTATTTTCATCGCAGTGGCGCCTCCTGGAAAGAGAGAGGAGAAGGAGAAGGCAGGTTAGTTTTGGGGACAGTTCGGCAGATGCTCCCTTACAGCTTGGGATAGGGCCTCCTTTTCATTAGGCAGAGAGCCGTCTATGACACGTTCCAGCAGCCCATGCAGTACTTTTCCAATCTCAGGCCCCTGAGGGATTCCCATAAGGAGCAGGTCCCCGCCTTTTAAGGCCAAATGCCTGATGGAAAAACACTGTTCTGCTTTCAGCACCTCTTCCACCACTTGCTCAAAGGCCTGAATATTGCTCACCCTCTGTTCCCTATGAATCGGATTCTGACTTTTTACATCTGCAAGCTCCAGCTGGATTAGAAGACGAAGATTTTCCACGCCCAGTTTGTTCAGCAGCCGGCGGGCTTGTTTTGGTGTAGGCTGAAAAACAATACCATGATTTTGTATGACTGTGGTCACCTTTTCTCTGGTATGATTGTCATATTTCAGGCGGGACATAACCTGGGAGGCAAGAGAGGCACTGAGGGCTTCATGTTTATAAAAATGGCCGGCACCCTTTTCGTCTATGGTCATTTTACCCGGCTTGCCTATATCGTGAAAAAATGCCGCTAACCTGAGGACGGGAATGTTCGTTACATGGGAAATCACTTGTAAGGTATGGTCCCAAACCGTGTAGATGTGGTGGCTATTTTTCTGATCCAGATCAAACATAGGCTTTGCCTCAGGAATGATGCGGGCGATCACCTCTCGGTGAGCAGCCAGAACCTGAGACGCCCAAGGTCCGCACAGCAGCTTTTCAAGCTCTATCCTGATTCGTTCTGCTGAAATACGGTCCAGCAGGGGAAGGGTCTTGTACATGGCCTGAACGGTTTCTCTTTCAATTTTAAATCCCAGCTGTGAGGAAAAACGAACACAGCGCATGATACGCAGTGCGTCCTCTTGAAAGCGCTTTTCTGCTTTACCTACGCAGCGAAGCGTTTTCTCTTTTAAATCATGGCTGCCCTGAAAAGGATCCACCAGGCCCAGCAAAGGATGGTAAGCCATGGCGTTGATGGTAAAATCTCTGCGGCTCAGGTCCTCTGCAATATGGGGAGTAAACATTACCTGATCCGGGCGGCGGCCGTCAGAATAAGTGCCGTCAATCCGAAAGGTGGTTATTTCAAAAGGCTGATCATCCAGCAAAAGGGTGACTGTCCCATGCTTTAATCCTGTTTCAATGACTGGAAATGCCTGAAAGCAGCTTTTTATAGCCTCCGGTTCAGCGCTGGTGCAAATATCCCAGTCATTGGGCCTTCTGCCCAGCAGAGAATCACGGACGCAGCCCCCTACAACAAAGGCCTGATAACCGCAATCTTCCAGCTTTTGTATAACAGCAGACACCTGCTTTGGTATTTTGATCATTTGCAAAACATCTCCTTATCCTTTCTATTTTAGCACAAAAACGGTATAATAAAGACAATTTCCCGAAAGGAGTGCATTATGAATCAAAAAATCAGTACAACCGAATTTTTATTGAACCATGCAAAGGCCCATCCTGTTTCTTTCCACATGCCCGGACACAAGGGCGCAGACCTTTACCGCAGATTTGGCTATGGTTCTTTTCTCGATAAATTTATGGACTGCGATATTACAGAAATACCCGGTGCAGACAATTTGTTTCAAACAGAAGGGATTCTAAAGCAAACCCAGCTTCGCTACGCTGATTTGTATGGCGCGGAGCATTCTTATCTGTTAATCAACGGAACCAGCGGAGGGATTTTAGCCGCTGTTTTAGCCAGCGTACCTGAGGGAGGAAAATTGATTATGGCAAGAAACTGCCATAAATCAGTCTTTAATGCTCTGACCCTGGGAAATGTGCAGCCAGCGTACATTTATCCGGAAATGATGGAAGCCCACGGAATCCTTGGAGCAATTACTCCTGAGGAAGTAGAACGGGTTATGAAAGAAAATCCGGATGCATCAGCGGTTATTTTGCCAAGCCCTAATTACTATGGTATATGCAGTGACATTAAAGCTATTGCCCAGGTTGTTCATAAATATGGAAAGGTGCTGATTGTGGATCAGGCACACGGCGCCCATTTGAAATGGCTCAGCAAGCCGCAGTACGGCGGGGCCGGACCGGGATGCGCAGAGGAGGCGGGAGCTGATCTTGTTATTAACAGCATTCATAAAACACTGGCTTCTTTTACCCAGAGCGCAGTTTTAAACTTAACTTCGGACAGAGTAGACCGTTATGCTTTGGAAGATAAACTTCAGGCTGTGCAGAGTACCAGCCCCTCTTATTTGTTGATGGCTTCTTTGGATATCAGTGCAGCTTTGTTGGAACATCACAGAAAAGAACTGATGGGGAATTGGAACGAAAATCTGGATTATTTTTATGAGACAGTTAAAAAAATCCCTGATCTCAAGGTAATTGAGGACCGAGAGACTTTAGACCGGAGCAAAATTAATATTGATACATCGTGCCTTGGGATGACTGCCGGTGAACTGGAACAAAAGCTGATGGAAAGAGGTATTTTCTCCGAACTGACAACAGGCAGCATTTTAATGATGATGACCGGAGTGGGAAATCAGAGGAGGGATTTTGATCTGCTGCTTCATGGACTGCGTGAAATTCGCAGCAGCTTGGGAAAAGGGACAGGTGAAGTACAGATCAGCCAAAAAGGGGGCAGAATGCCAAAGAGAGCAGAGATCTTTCCTGTTCCCAAAATCAAGCAAAGGGTAAAGCTTTCCCATGCAGAGGGCAAGATCTGCGCATCTTCCATTATTCCTTATCCGCCGGGAATTCCTTTAATCTGCCCGGGGGAAAAGTTGGATAAAGAAGATCTTCAGTATATCATAGAACTGCGGAAGGCTGGAGAAAAGGTAATTGGCGTAAATGATCAGGGCGAAGTGATTGTAGGAGCTTGATATCTTTGTCCATGGAGAGAAGGTGAACGTTTGGATGTATTAATTGCATTTGCTGTTTTTATTGGGGCCATGGGAACTTGTCTTGTTGCAGGACAGTCTATGCTGCTGCCTTTGATCATCGGATTTGTCTGCTTTTACGCAGTAGGACTGCATAAACAATTTTCCTTTGGCCAAATTGGGAAAATGGCTGCAAAGGGAGCTGCGGACTCGTTGGTTGTAATTGAAGTGCTGCTTTTAATTGGGATTATTACAGCACTCTGGCGCTGCAGCGGCACGATTGCCTTTTTTGTTTATTATGGGATTCAAATCATAACTCCCACAATGTTTATTTTGATTACCTTTTTATTATCCTGTCTGCTGTCCTATGCCCTGGGCACCTCCTTTGGCGTGGCAGGAACTGTAGGAGTGATCTTTATGGCGCTGGCCCGAAGTGGAGACGTCAGTGAGATTGTTACAGCTGGGGCCGTTATGTCCGGCGTATATTTTGGAGACCGAGGGTCACCGGCATCTTCCAGCGCAAACCTGGTGGCAGCTGTAACTGGGACAAAGCTCTATGATAATGTAAAAGAAATGATGAAAACAGGTATGATTCCTCTCGCCTTAGCGGCAGTGATTTATTTGCTTTTGTCTGTAAAAAACCCTATTTCTCATGTAGATGATACCATCTTAAAAGCCTTGCAAAGTGAATTTACCATAAACATATGGCTGGTTGCACCGGCAGTTTTGATGCTGGTGCTCCCCCTATTTAAAGTAAACGTTATGATTGCTATGGCAGCCAGTATTATCAGCGGTGCGGCAGTGACCATGGGAATTCAAAAAATGTCTTTTTTGGACATGTGCAGTATGGCTGTGGGGGGATTTTCCGCCAAAAGCGACAGCTTAAATACGATCTTAGGAGGAGGGGGTATTATATCCATGCTTGAGGTCTGCGGCATTGTGATTTTATCCTGTTCCTATTCGGGAATCTTTAGCGGCACTGATATGCTGGGGAATATTCAATGGGTCTTGGAAAAATTGACAGCAAAAATTGGGCTCTTTGGTACAATGGTTGTGACAGGACTGGCAACTACAGGAATCTTTTGCAATCAGACGGTGGCTTCCATCATGTGCAGCGATTTGATGGCAAAACTCTATGACAAGCATGGAACCGGAAGAACAGAGCTGGCCATTGATATAGAAAATTCTGTGATTGTCACATCAGGTCTGGTGCCTTGGGCAATTGCCTGCACCGTACCGCTGGGGATGCTGGACGTAGGAATGGCAGCCTTGCCTTATTCGGTGCTGCTTTATCTGATCCCTATTTGTTATTTTTGTACAAAGAGAATTTGGTTTAAAAAAGGATGTTAGAAAAAGGGGACAAGGGGTAAGAATAGTGATATAAATAAAATAGGTAAAAGCGGCAGTTGTGTTGTCCGCAGAAAGGAACAGGAACATGAGATTAAGTGCAAGAAATCAGTTAAAAGGTAAAGTTGTTGAAATTCAGGAGGGTGCAGTGAACGCTATCGTAATTATTGATATTGGCGGCGGCAACAGAATCAGCTCATCCATTACCATGACATCTGTAAAAGAGCTGGGCCTGGAAGTTGGCAAAGAAGCTTACGCAGTAATAAAAGCATCTTCTGTAATGGTAGGAATCGACTAATCGAGTGATCAGATAGGCGGGCGCTGGGAAAATCTCAGCGTCTTTTGTTTTTTGTCTAATTGGGCTGCCATTGTAGAATTTCGCTTCAATATATAGTAAAATAGCAGTGTATTTGATGTATCCGGGAGAAAAGTATATGAATTTGGGGAGGATAAAGGATGAAATTTACGTTTGCTACAATACATGTGAAAGATTTAGAAACATCAGTGAAGTTTTATGAAGAGGTGCTTGGCATGCAAGTTGCCCGCAGGTTTCCGGCAGGCCCTAATATGGAAATCGTTTTTATGGCAGATGGCCCGGCAGAAATCGAACTGATCTGTGATAAAGGTGCAAAAGCGCCGGTTTATGGAGAATGGCCGTCCCTGGGACTGTCTGTAGATGATTTGGACCAGGCTATGGAACATGTGAAAGCCAAGGGGATAGAAATTGCCAGTGGGCCGTTTCAGCCTAATCCGGCCACAAGGTTTTTCTTTATCCACGATCCTGACGGAGTGAATTTGGAAATTATTGAGCAGAAATAAGCAGAAGGAGAGCGGCTAGAATTCATGAAAATCATTGTTACAGCAGGAGGAACCAGTGAGCGCATTGACGATGTGAGATCAATTACCAACACATCAACAGGCAGGCTGGGATATGCTATTGGAAAGTGCTTTTTACAAAAATACGGCGGACAGCTAAAGCAGCTTTATTATTTGCACGGGCTTCGGGCAGCGCCTGTAGAAGGTAAAAACGTGACGCCGGTTCCAATAGAAGGCGTCAGGGAGCTGGAAACACAGCTGGAGAACATACTTACTGCAGAAAAGATTGATGCAGTGGTGCATGCCATGGCAGTCAGCGATTACATGGTAAAAGAGGTTACAACCCTGGAAAAAATTAAAAACGGTGACAACAGTAAATTAGAGGGCAATAAAATCAGTTCGAATATTGATGATCTGACCATTGTCATGGAGCGTTCCCCAAAAGTAATCAGCCGCATTAAAAAGTGGAATCCAGACACTGTGCTGGTAGGGTTTAAACTCCTGAGCCATGTTCCCCATGAAGAGCTGATTCAGGTAGGATCTAATTTACTGCAAAAAAACGACTGCACCTTTGTTATGGCCAATGACCTGGCAGAAATAGGGGGAGGCAGGCACAGGGGCTATCTGATTCACAGAGACGGCTCTTATGATATTATGGAAAATAACGAGGAAATCGCAGAGAAAATTGCATCGCGTATTTGGGAGGAAATTAAATGAATGTGCTACTAGGGGTGACGGGAAGCATTGCAGCTTACAAAGCGGCGGATATTACCAGCAGGCTGACAAAGCAGGGTCATCATGTGGATGTGATTCTGACAGAAAGCGGCAGCCGCTTTATTACAGCATTAACGCTGCAGACACTCAGCAAAAATAAAGTTTATATGGACATGTTTGAGGAGATCACGCCTAGTGAGGTGAAGCATATTTCGCTGGCAAAAAAAGCGGATTTGCTGTTGATTGCCCCTGCCACAGCCAATATCATCGGAAAAATTGCAGGAGGCATTGCAGATGACTTCCTTTCCACAGTGGTAATGGCAGCAGCCAATCATACGCCTGTTTATATTGCCCCAGCTATGAACACCAATATGTATGAAAACCCCATTGTGCAGGACAATATTGGAAAACTAAAGGAACGGGGATATCGTTTTATTGAGCCAAAAGCCAGCTTGCTGGCCTGCGGAGATCTGGGAAAGGGAGCCCTTGCAGATGTTGATGAAATTGTAGGGGTTATCATGAAAGCATTGAACTAGGGATGCTTTTTTGATAAAATCAAAAGATATTATAATATGGAGGAAAAGACAGCATGATACATTACCAGAGCACAAGAGGAAGTAAATACATAAAGACATCGGCTCAAGCCATCATCCAGGGGATTGCCGAGGACAAGGGGCTCTACGTTCCCAATGAGATTCCGTCCCTGCCTTTTAAGCCGGCGGATATGGCAGGAAGATCCTACCAAGAGGTTGCCTTTCGTGTGATCAAAGCATTTTTTGAGGACTACACAGATGAGGAAATGAAGGCCTGTGTGGAAGGCGCCTATGATTCCAAGTTTGAGGAGCAGGAAATTGTGCCTGTAGTAAAGGCAGGAGATGCTTTTTTTCTGGAACTGTATCACGGCAAGACTGCGGCCTTTAAAGATATGGCCCTTTCCATTTTGCCCTATCTTTTGACTACAGCAATGAAAAAAGAAAAGGAGGACCGCAAAATCTGTATTCTTACAGCAACCTCCGGAGATACTGGAAAGGCTGCGTTGGAAGGGTTTGCTGATGTACCCGGCACTGAAATCATTGTTTTTTATCCAAACAAGGGAGTCAGCCAGGTTCAGGAACGTCAAATGGTGACACAGG
>CAUEYG010000040.1 GCA_959021945.1 uncultured Eubacteriales bacterium
TTTATGGTGTTGTAAGCTTTTATACACAATTTTCCATTAATCCAAAAGGAAAATATCAAATTAATGTTTGCATGGGAACCGCCTGCTATGTAAAAGGCGCTAATGAAATTTTGGACAAATTCAAAACCAGACTTTCCATTGATGTAGGAGACTGCACTGATGACCAAAAGTTCTCTCTGGATGCATGCCGCTGCATCGGCGCGTGCGGCCTGGCCCCTGTCGTAACCATCAACGACGAGGTTTATGGCAAGCTCACTGCCGATGATGTAGACAAGATTCTGGATCAATATGAAGATCGATAGCAAAAGGAGAGAAACCATGATTAGAAATATTGAAGAATTAAATGCGCTTAGAGACAGCGCTGTAAAAAATATGGGCATTCGTCTCGACCGTACAGAAAGCCCTTCTGCGGAAGGCGGCAAAATACATATCTTAGTCTGCGGAGTTGCCGGATGCGCCTCTTCAGGTTCCCTGAAGGTTGCCGCAGAAATCGAAGATCAGATTAAGAAAAACGGGCTGGGTCAGGATGTGAAAGTCATCAAGACCGGCTGTTTTGGACTGTGCGCCGAAGGCCCTATTATGATGATCTGCCCTGAACATGTCATGTACACAAAAGTGACTCCCGAAGATGTAAGCGAAATCTTTGACAGCCATATTAAAGGCGGCAAGATTGTAAAAAGACTGTTGGCAGGGGAAAAAGAATATGAAGAAATCCGCGACAGACTTCCTCAGATTCCTTTCTTTGCCATGCAGAAAAGAATTGCCCTTAACAATTGCGGAATCATTGATCCTGAAAAAATTGACGAATATATTGCCCTGGATGGATATCAGGCTCTTGCCAAAGTACTCCAGGAAATGGAGCCAGAGGATGTCATTGATGAAATCAAGAAATCCGGCCTTCGCGGCAGAGGGGGCGGCGGTTTCCCTACGGGACGCAAATGGGAATCTTCTGCAGTAGTAAAAGATCACACCAAATATGTAATCTGCAATGCTGATGAAGGTGACCCGGGCGCCTTTATGGACCGTTCCATACTGGAAGGCGACCCTCACTCTGTCATTGAGGCTATGATTATAAACGGCTATGCCGTAGGCGCAGGGCAGGGATACATTTATGTCCGGGCCGAATACCCGGTAGCTGTCCAGAGACTTGGCGTTGCCATTAAACAGGCCAGGGAATACGGGCTGCTGGGCACAAATATTCTTGGAAAAGGATTTGATTTTAATCTGGAAGTGCGCCTTGGAGCCGGAGCCTTTGTATGCGGCGAAGGAAGCGCTCTTATGACTTCTATCGAAGGAAAGCGTGGAGAGCCTCGTCCAAAGCCTCCTAGATCTGCAGAAAAAGGGCTGTGGAAAAAACCCACTGTTCTCAATAATGTAGAAACTTATGCCAATATCCCTCAGATCATCCGCAAGGGTGCAGACTGGTTTACAGGCATTGGTACGGAAAAGTCAAAAGGAACCAAAGTATTTGCTCTGGGCGGCAAGATCAACAATATCGGACTTGTAGAAGTCCCTATGGGAACGACGCTTCGCCAGATCATCTACGATATTGGCGGCGGTATTCCTGACGGCGGGACCTTTAAAGCAGCCCAGACCGGCGGACCTTCCGGCGGATGTCTGCCTGCAGAGCACCTTGACACCCCGATCGATTACGACTCTCTGACAAAACTAGGTTCCATGATGGGGTCCGGCGGGCTCATTGTAATGGACGAACATACCTGCATGGTCGACCTGGCAAGATTCTTCCTGGACTTCACAGTAGATGAATCCTGCGGAAAATGTCCTCCGTGCCGGATTGGAACAAAGCGTATGCACGAGATTCTCGTAAGAATCACAGAAGGAAAAGGGACCCTGGAAGATCTGGACAAATTGGAAATTCTGGCAAGAAACATTAAGGCCTCTGCTCTTTGCGGCCTGGGTCAGAGCGCTCCAAACCCAGTGCTTTCCACACTAAAATATTTCAGAGATGAATATGTAGCTCACGTTGTTGATAAAAAATGTCCTGCAGGAGTCTGCGTATCAATGGTGAAATTCATCATTGACAATGACGCCTGCAAACGCTGCGGTATCTGTAAAAAAGGATGCCCTGCCGAGTGTATCTCTGGAGACAAAAATACTCCGTTCGCTATTGATCAGGATAAGTGCGTTAAGTGCGGACTGTGTATGGAAAAATGTCCGTTCAAAGCAGTACTCAAGAACGCATAAGGGAGGAACTCAAAACCATGAACAAAGTTCATATTACCATAGATGGAATCAAATTATATGTACCGGAAAACTACACCATCCTGCAGGCTGCAAAAGAAGTCAATATTACCATTCCAACATTATGCTTCCTAAAGGATATCAACGAAATCGGCTGCTGCCGTATGTGTGTCGTAGAAGTCAAAGGCTCCAAGGCCCTGCAGGCTGCCTGCGTCCACCCGGTAAGAGAAGGGATGGAAGTTTTCACACACACACCACAGGTTATGGAAGCCAGAAAAGTAAATCTGGAATTGATTTTATCCAACCACGATGCTATGTGTCAGACATGTACGAGAAGCTGGATGGACTGCGAGCTTCAGACCCTTGCCAACAAACTTTCTGTTGATACAGTAAGGTTTAAAGGCGATAAAAAACGTCTTCCTCTGGATATTGGCGTTTCCATTGTCCGCGATCCTAACAAATGTATCCTTTGCAGAAGATGTATTGGCGCATGCAAAAATATCCAAACAGTATCTGTAATCGACACTATGAACCGCGGATTTGATACAGTTGTAGGTTCTGCTTTCGGATTAAGGCTGGATCAGACGCCTTGTACCAACTGCGGACAGTGCATCAACGTATGTCCGGTTGCAGCGCTTCACGAAAAAGGCGACTCAGACAGAGTATGGGAAGCCCTCAATGACCCGACAAAGCATGTGGTTGTACAGACAGCTCCTGCTGTCAGGGTCGCTCTGGGCGAAGAATTTTACATGAATATCGGCGAATCTGTAACAGGCAAAATGGTAACTGCCCTCCGCATGTTAGGATTCGACAAAGTATTTGACACAGATACAGGCGCTGATCTGACCATTATGGAGGAAGGAGCTGAGTTAATTGACCGTATCAGAGGAGGCGGTAAACTTCCGATGATCACTTCCTGTTCACCGGGCTGGATTAAGTTCTGTGAACACAACTTCCCTGATATGCTGGGGAATTTGTCCAGCTGTAAATCACCGCACCAGATGTTTGGCGCAATCTTAAAATCCTACTATGCCCAAAAGGAAGGCATTGATCCAAAGGATATCTTTGTTGTCTCCGTCATGCCATGTACTGCCAAAAAGTTTGAGGCAGCAAGACCGGAAATGGAAGTAGACGGCTATTGTGATGTAGACGCTGTCTTGACTACAAGAGAACTGGGAAAAATGATCTACGACGTTGGTATCGACTTCCCTGACCTGGGTGACAGTGATTTTGACAACCCATTTGGAGAAGCATCCGGCGCAGGTGCTATTTTCGGCACCACCGGAGGTGTTATGGAAGCTGCGCTGAGAACCGTTGCTGACATCCTCAACGATTCTTCTGCTGACAACTTTGAGTATGAAGAAGTCCGGGGTCTTGAGGGAATTAAAATTGCCACCATCCAGATTGCAGATTTAAAAGTTCGCGCTGCTGTAGCCCATGGTCTGGGCAATGCCAGAAAACTGATGGAGGCCGTTCGGGCCGGCGAACAGTTCCACTTTATCGAGATTATGGCCTGCCCTGGCGGATGCATCAACGGCGGCGGCCAGCCTCTCCAGCTATCCGATGTACGCAACTGGGTGGACATCAAGGCGGAACGAGCGAAATCCCTCTATCAGGAAGACAGAAAGATGTTTATTCGAAAATCACATAACAATCCTGCGATTAAAAAGCTGTATAAAGAGTACCTGGGTATGGCAGGGGGTAAGCAGGCGCACAAACTGCTGCACACCCATTATGCACCGAGAAGCAACTACGAAGATTAATCATATTCAGCCTCTTTTAGACGCTATTTCCCTTTTATAGGAAACCATGCCGGGATGTTTTCGTCTTTATGACAAATGTCCCGGTTTTTCGTTGTTTTTTATTTTCCCTATTCTTTCAATTCCAGCAAACTTGTTACATTTTATTTCCGGTTCAAGGCTTTAACAGACACCTTTCTCCCCTCCTTTTAACAAATTTGCTGTCTTTCTCATTGTCCTATGATTTGCATTGACTTGCCTGCGGAAATCGTGTTATGTTTTTTATAAAGAATTTTAGGTATATTCTGATATATCTAATTATTTTATAAGACTTACCTGTTTTATTGATGAGTGAAAGGAGTTTCCGATGACTGACAAATGCACAGGATGTGCTGAATCACAGGAAAAAGCAAAAGAGCTTGAGGCGATTATCGCAAAGTACAAGGACACGCAGGGCGCGTTGATTCCAGTACTTCATGAGGCTCAAGAAGTGTATGGATATCTTCCGCTTGAGGTGCAGCGTGAAATCGCACGCCAATTAGACATCCCTCTGGCGGAAGTTTATGGTGTTGTAAGCTTTTATACACAATTTTCCATTAATCCAAAAGGAAAATACCGGATTAATGTATGTATGGGCACTGCCTGCTATGTAAAAGGCGCAAATGAAATTCTCGATAAATTTAGGACCAGACTGTCCATTGATGTGGGAGAATGTACAGAAGACCAAAAGTTTTCTCTGGACGCATGCCGCTGTATCGGCGCCTGCGGTCTGGCTCCGGTAGTTACCATCAACGATGATGTTTACGGAAAATTGATACCGGATGATGTAGACAGCATTCTTGATAAGTACGAAGAATTATAAGGAGGCGCTGAAATGATAAAAAGTGTTGCTGATATTAATGAAATAAGACAAGCGAAGCGGGCGGATATGAAAATCCGTGTTGATAAAGATGCAGAACCAACAAAGGAAGGCGGCCGCATGCACATTATGGTCTGCGGCGGTACAGGCTGCACCTCTTCCAGCTCCATGAAAATCATTGAAAATCTCGAAGAGCTGATTCGCATCAACAAAATGACCGATGAAATCAAAGTGGTGAAGACCGGATGTTTTGGCCTTTGTGCAGAAGGTCCTATTGTTATGATGTATCCTGACCACATTATGTATACAACGGTCCAGCCGGAAGATGTTTCGGAAATCTTTGAAAGCCATGTTCAGAAAGGCAAGCCCGTTAAAAGGCTGCTGGCCGGAGATCAAAGTTCCGGAGAAATCACCAATGCTCTGGATAATGTGGATTTCTTTTCCAGGCAAATGCGTGTAGCCCTGCGTAACTGCGGCGCTATTAATCCGGAATGTATCGATGAATACATAGCAAGAGACGGATATCTGGCTCTTGAAAAAGTAATTACAGAAATGGACCCTGAAGACGTCATTGAGACCATTAAAGATTCTCAGCTCCGGGGCCGGGGCGGAGCCGGTTTTCCTACTGGCGTAAAGTGGAGCTTTGCCGCTTCTCAGCAGGTTGCCCAAAAGTACGTGTGCTGCAACGCTGACGAAGGAGATCCCGGCGCCTTTATGGACCGTTCTGTTTTAGAGGGAGACCCCCATTCCCTCATTGAAGCCATGGCCATTGCAGGATACGCCATTGGAGCCAACCAGGGCTATGTCTATGTCCGGGCCGAATACCCCATTGCAGTAGAACGTCTGTCCATCGCCATTGAGCAAGCAAAGGAATACGGCCTGATCGGAAAAGATATCTTTGGAAAAGGCTTTGATTTTAACCTGGAAATCAGATTGGGCGCCGGCGCGTTTGTGTGCGGAGAAGAAACAGCCCTCATGACCTCTGTAGAAGGAAAAAGAGGCGAACCCCGCCCAAGACCGCCTTTCCCTGCTGTCAAAGGGCTCTTTGGCCAGCCAACCATTTTAAATAACGTAGAGACTTATGCCAACATCCCTGTCATCATATTAAAGGGCTCCAAGTGGTTTTCAAATATTGGTACAGAAAAATCAAAAGGCACCAAGGTCTTTGCCGTAGGCGGAAAGATCAACAATACAGGACTTGTTGAAATCCCAATGGGAACAACTTTGAGAGAAATCGTTTACGATATTGGCGGAGGCATTCCAAATGGAAAACAATTTAAGGCTGCCCAAACAGGCGGACCATCCGGCGGCTGTATCCCTGCCTCAGAGCTGGATACACCCATTGATTACGAGTCCCTTATTGCGTTAGGGTCCATGATGGGCTCCGGCGGTCTCATCGTTATGGATGAAGATACCTGTATGGTAGACCTAGCAAAATTCTTCCTGGAATTCACAGTAGATGAATCCTGCGGAAAATGCCCTCCTTGCCGGATTGGCACAAAGAGGATGCTGGAAATCGTTACCAGCATCACAGAAGGGAAAGGAACACTGGAAGATCTGGATAAACTGGAAGTCCTGGCTACAGGCATCAAGGATGCGGCTCTGTGCGGACTGGGGCAGACTGCACCTAATCCAGTGCTTTCCACAATGAAGTATTTCCGCGATGAATATATGGCTCATGTGGTAGACAAAAAATGCCCTGCCGGCGTATGTAAATCTATGGTGAAATACATCATTGACACTGACACCTGTAAACGCTGCAGTATTTGTAAAAAAGGCTGCCCTGCAGAGTGTATTTCCGGCGATAAAAACACACCGTTTGTCATTGATCAGGATAAGTGCGTCAAATGCGGACTCTGTATGGAAAAATGTCCGTTTAAGGCAATCCTCAAGAATGCGTAAGAAGGGAGCGTAAATTAAAATGAATAAAGTACATATTACCATTGACGGGATTAAACTTTACGTGCCTGAGAACTACACCATTCTCGAGGCTGCAAAGGAAGTAAATATTACCATTCCTACTCTCTGCTTTTTAAAAGACGTCAACGAAGTAGGATGTTGCCGTATGTGTATTGTAGAAGTCAAGGGAGCCAGAGCGCTGCAGGCTGCCTGCGTCCATCCGGTCAGCGAAGGGATGGAAGTCTTTACCCATACGCCGAGGGTTATGTCTGCCAGAAAGATCAATTTGGAATTGATTCTTTCCAACCATAACTCCAGATGTCAGACCTGCACCAGGAGCTGGATGGACTGCGAGCTCCAGTCTCTTGCCAACAAATTATCCGTAGACTTTGTCCGCTTTGAAGGCGAACAAAAGAAACAGCCTTTGGATATTGGGGTTTCCATTGTTCGGGACCCGAACAAATGTATCCTCTGCAGAAGATGCGTCAGCGCCTGCAAAAATATTCAGACAGTCAGCGTTATTGATACTGTCAACAGAGGGTTTGATACAAAAATTGCAGCTCCTTTTGATATGTCCCTGGCTGACACGCCATGTGTCAACTGCGGCCAGTGCATCAACTATTGCCCTGTAGGAGCTCTCCATGAAAAAAGCGATATTGACAAAGTATGGGAAGCAATTTATGATCCTGACAAACATGTTGTTGTTCAGGCTGCCCCTGCTGTCAGAGTTGCTCTGGGTGAAGATTTTGAAATGCCTATCGGTACTCCTGTTACCGGGAAAATGGTTACTGCCCTGCGTATGCTGGGCTTTGACAAGGTCTTTGATACGGATACCGGGGCCGATCTTACCATTATGGAAGAAGGCATTGAGCTGATTGACCGTATCCGAGGAGACGGGAAGCTGCCTTTGATTACTTCCTGCTCGCCGGGCTGGATTAAATTCTGTGAACATAATTTCCCAAATATGGTGGAGAACCTATCCAGCTGTAAATCACCGCACCAGATGTTTGGGGCCATTTTAAAATCTTATTATGCGGAAAAGGAAGGCATTGACCCTGATAAGATTGTAGTCGTTTCTGTTATGCCGTGTACTGCCAAAAAGTTTGAAGCAAAACGGCCTGAAATGAATGTCAATGGACGTCCGGATGTAGACGTGGTCCTTACAACAAGAGAATTGGGCAAGATGATTTATGACGTTGGGATTGACTTCCCTGATTTGGGAGACAGCAATTTTGACAATCCGTTTGGAAAGGCCTCCGGCGCCGGAGTTATCTTCGGCACTACAGGTGGTGTTATGGAAGCTGCCCTGCGAACAGTCTCCGACATCCTCAACGATTCTTCTGCAGATAATATTGAATATGAAGAAGTCCGCGGCTTAGAGGGAATTAAAGTGGCTTCTATTGAAATCGCAGACCTGAAAGTACGTGCAGCAGTTGCCCATGGCCTGGGGAACGCCAGAAAGCTCATGGAAGCTATTGAGGCTGGCGAAGAGTTCCACTTTGTGGAGATCATGGCCTGCCCTGGAGGCTGTATCAACGGCGGAGGCCAGCCGCTCCAGCTGTCTGATGTTCGAAACTGGATTGATGTCCGGGAAGAACGTGCCAAGGGGCTCTATAAAGAGGACCGCGAAACCTATATCAGAAAATCCCACAATAATCCGGCGATAAAAAAATTATACAAGGAATATCTGGGTATGGCCGGAGGAAAGAAATCTCATCAGCTGCTCCACACCCATTATCACGCACGACCAAATTACGAAGATTAAGAGCTTCTGCCAAAAGAGCGCTGCAAAAGGAAAGTCTGCAGCGCTCTTTTTTTGCGTTCTCC
>CAUEYG010000041.1 GCA_959021945.1 uncultured Eubacteriales bacterium
ACGGATGTTGAAAATTCAACATCCGTTAAAATTTTACTGTAAAACTCGGGATTATGTATCCCAAACATTATTATTGATTCTAGTACATTTCTTTTGTATAATTGCAATAAATACATATCAAGTAAAAAGGAGGGCGGTCCAATATGGAAAAAGTACAAAAAGTGCAATATGATAAAATTTTACGCATTATCGCCGAGGAAGAAGGAATTACCATAGAGGATGCAGAAAATGAACTGCAAAGAACAATTGACCAGGCATTTGCACATATGGACGAGAATGCCCGAAAAAAATGGGAACCCTTATTAGAGGGAGATCGCCCAACCGTAGAGGAATTTATTAATTACATGATCGAACTGATTAAAATCTTTAAGAAACTGACCCAATAGAGGCAATAAAAAACATACCGGACATCCTCGTCTTTGCAGGACATCCGGTATGTGATTAGTTTGCTGTTTTTTAGCAAAGCTCTTGAGCAAGGGCTTTTAGCTCAGCAAGATTCTTTTCGTTCAGGGCAGACTTGATATGTACGACAGACTCTGTAAAGGTTAAATCCTTGCAGGCTTCCAGCATCTTTGTCATGACCCTGGCCGCGCATGGACCCCAGGATCCATTTTCAATCAGGCCCACTGTACGCTTTTGATAGTATCGTTCTGCCAGATGATGGATAAATTCCTGCATAAACGGGAAGATTTCGCCATTGTAAGTAGTGGTAGCCAGTACGAGCTTTTCATAGCGGAATGCGTCTTCTACAGCTTCTGCCATGTCGCAGCGGGCCAAATCGTGTACCGTCACATTTGGGCACCCCTGCTCTTTCAAGAGCCCTTCCAATTCCAGGACAGCCTTCCTGGTATTTCCGTAGACAGAAGTGTAACAGATGACAACTCCCTGAGTCTCCGCCTCATAAGAGGACCAGGTTTTATAAAGGTTCAAATAATAATCAATATTTTCTTTCAGCACCGGGCCGTGCAGGGAGCAGATGGTCTGAATATCCAGAGCAGCGGCTTTGCCCAGCAGCTTTTGAACCTGGGCTCCAAATTTGCCTACAATCCCAATATAATAACGGCGCGCCTCACATGCCCAATCTTCCTCAACATCTAAAGCTCCAAATTTTCCAAAGGCATCAGCGGAGAACAGAACCTTATCATAATCATCATAAGTGACCATGACTTCAGGCCAGTGCACCATAGGCGCGGCAAGAAAGGTCAGAGTATGTTTCCCCAGGGAAAGGGTATCGCCGTCGTTGATTACAACCTGTCTCTCGGCAAAGTCAGTGCCAAAGAACTGCTTCATCATGGTAAAAGCTCTTGGGCTTGCAACAACTTTTGTATCTTGATAGAGATTTAAAAAATGAAGCATGTTTGCTGAGTGATCAGGCTCCATGTGCTGGATGATCAAATAATCAGGAGTGCGCCCTTCTAATACAGTCTTTATGTTATCTAGCCATTCTTTTGTAAAATTCTCTGCCACAGTGTCAAAGACTGCGATATTATCATCCAGTAAGACATAAGAATTATAGGCCATGCCGTTAGGGACCGTATACTGAGATTCGAACAAATCAATATCATGGTCATTGACGCCTACATATTTAATATCTTTTGTGATTTCCATTTCGTGCTCCTTTTTCATCAATGTAAAGTTAGTTGGCAATAACAATATGCCATAATCATTGTAGCACAATACAGTATAATTTGTTTGCCTATTTTTTGTCAATGTTTTAAATCAGGCAGGACAAGGAAGCTGCCGGCATTTTTTGCCGAAAAAAAGTAGAATTTGAGCAATGACAAGAGGTATATTTGTCTTGTAAAATAAAGGTAACTTTTACTAAGGGGAAAAAACAATGAAGAGAAGCGTAGCGGGTATTTTATTTGTTCTGGTCATGGCGCTGGTAGCGTCAGGATTGGCATTTGCTGATACAGACCAAAACAGCAGCCCAGTCGATGCGGCAGGGGAAGTTAATTTTACAGCGGAACTGCAATTTGATTCCGCTATGGATAATCATGTAGAGCTGGAGCTGACCAATCACGGAAATAAGGATTTTCAAATTTTTTCGCAGGCCCATTATATGGATCAGTTGGGCTCCGCAGGTTCGTGGAACTGCGATGCAGGAAAGGACATTACCGTAAAGCCCGGAGAAAAGGCCCATGTGGAATTTTCCATAGAAAAAACAGTGGCTCACGGGGAGCAGTCCATCTTAGCATTTTTCTTTCAGTATGACGGCAACTGGTACTTGGGCAAGGTGGGGGAAAAGAACGGTATCGAATACTTTTTGCAGCATAATTAAATTACATATATAAAAAGGAAAGCAGGCGGGTCCAAAACGCCTGCTTTCCTTTTTGTGATAACATCTCTCTTGATGGGTTTGATTTTTTTATCGAAATAAGATACAATATTCTTACTAATGCATTGGGCCGGAATGCCTGAAATTTGAGGAAACTAAAAAAGAAGAGAGAAAATATGGAACACATTATCTGGAACAAAGAAATGGAGTGTGCGGACAAAGAAACAAAGCGGGCGCTCCAACTAGACCGTTTGAAAAAAATTGTAGAAGTTTGCTATGATAGAGTACCCCTTTATAAGCGCAAATTTGATGAGATCGGATTAAAGCCGGAACATATCAAGACCTTAGAAGATGTCAGGCATATACCCTTTACCACAGCTGATGATTTAAAGAACAGCTACCCCTTTGGCATGTTTGCCGTAGACAAAAGGGAGGTAGTACGGATTCACGGCTCATCCGGGACCACGGGAAAACCAAAGATTGTAGGATATACAAAACAGGACCTGGACAATTGGTCCGAGATTATGGCCAGAGTTATCTGTGCAGCAGGTGGAACTCCTGATGACATTGTGCAGATTGCCTTTGGATACGGCCTTTTTACAGGAGGCTTTGGCCTTCATTATGGGATGGAAAAACTGGGAGCCATGGTGGTGCCTCTTTCCAGCGGAAATACAGAGCGCCAGCTGATGATCATGCAGGACTTTGGCTCTACGATCTTAATTGCCACTCCATCCTATGCCTTGTACTTGGCCGATGAAATTGAGAAAAAGAAAATTGATAAAGATAAGATCAAGCTGCGCCTGGCCCTGTTTGGCGGTGAAGGCCACACAGAAGAAATGCGCAATAAGATTGAAAAGCAGCTGGGAATTCTGGCTACAGAAAACTATGGCCTTTCCGAAGTGGGAGGTCCCGGATATTCCGGTGAATGCTACCTTAAACAGGGGATGCACATTGCTGAGGACCATTATTATTCAGAAATTGTAGACCCGGATACCTTAGAACCTTTGCCAATAGGAGAAAAAGGCGAAGTGGTCATTACGAGCCTTACAAAACAAGCCTTTCCTGTGTTAAGGTATAGGACCAGAGATATCAGCTGGTTTAACGATGAGCCGTGTCAGTGCGGCCGTACTTCCATGCGTATGGCGAAAATACAGGGACGCACCGATGATATGATGGTCATCCGCGGCGTCAATGTGTTCCCGTCTCAGATTGAATCTGTTATCATGAGCATGAAAGAAGTAGAGCCATTCTATGAAATTGTACTGACATCAGAAGGCTATATGGACCGTATTGAGGTGAAAGTGGAATTTTCGGATACGTCCCTGCTGGATGATTTTACAAAACTGGAAGAGCTGCGGTCTAAGATCAAACACAACCTGAGAGTCATTTTAAACATCGACGCCAAAGTCACACTGGTTTCCTCAGGAACCCTTCCTCGTTTTGAAGGAAAGGCCAAACGAGTTATTGATAAAAGGAAGAATAAATAGAGTAAAGAGGTTGGATATGGAAAAGAAAATAATGCTGGGAAACGAAGCCTTTGCGCGGGGTGCTTATGAGGCGGGAGTAAAGGTGGTCTCATCTTATCCCGGAACACCGAGCACAGAAGTAACAGAATCTGCTGTTCAATATGATGAAATGTATGTAGAATGGGCGCCTAATGAAAAGGTTGGAACCGAAGTAGCTGTCGGCGCTTCCATCGGAGGTGTGAGAGCCCTGTCCTGTATGAAACACGTAGGCCTTAATGTAGCTGCGGACCCGTTTTTTACAGCAGCGTATACAGGAGTAACCGGAGGTCTTGTGATTCTGGTAGCTGATGATAATGGATGCCATTCAAGCCAAAATGAGCAGGATTCCCGCTACCACGGAAGGGGAGCCGGAGTGCCTATTCTGGAACCGGCCAATGCCCAGGAATGCAAGGACTTTATGAAATTTGCCTATGAGCTGAGTGAAAAATATGATACACCGGTTCTCATGCGTTCCAATACAAGAGTATCTCATTCCAGAGGTATTGTCACAATAGAAGAACGTGGGGAACATAATATAATACCATATGAAAAGAACATACAAAAATACGTTGCTATGCCTGCAATGGCAAAAAAATTACATATTGCTCAGGAGAAAAGGCTCAATCAAATTCAGCAGGATTCCAAAGACTTTCCTATCAACAAGATGGAAATCAATGATAAAAAAATCGGTATTATTACCAGCGGTATCTGCTATCAATATGTAAAAGAGGCTCTGCCGGAGGCCAGTGTTTTAAAGATGGGGCTGATTAATCCGCTGCCAAAGGCCATGATTGAGGAATTTGCTTCCCAGGTGGAACAAGTTTATGTGATCGAAGAAGGAAATCCATTCTTTGAAGAGCAGATTGCTGCTATGGGAATCCCTGTAAAAGGAAAAGAGATGTTTACCATTCAGGGTGAGTATTCTGCTAACATGATCAGAAAAGCCTTTACAGGTGAGGAAGTTCAGCACGCAGCTGCGCCGGATGCTCCGGGAAGACCTCCCCTCATGTGTGCCGGATGCCCTCACAGAGGTCTGTTCTATATACTGGCAAAGCTAAAGAAAACCGTTATGGGAGATATCGGCTGCTATACCCTGGGGGCTCTGCCTCCTACTTCTGCGATAGACGCTTGTCTGTGCATGGGAGCATCCATAACAATGGCCCATGGCTTTGAGAAGGCCAGAGGAAAAGAAGCTGCCAAGAATACAGTAGCAGTGCTGGGAGATTCAACCTTTTTCCATTCAGGAATTACAGGCCTTGTGAACATGAATTACAACCAATCCGTAGGCACTGTGATTGTACTGGATAACCGTATTACTGGCATGACAGGCCATCAGGACAATCCGTGCACTGGGAAAAATGCCAAAGGAGAACCGGCTCCTGCCGTTGATATTGCAGGAATTGCCAGAGCCTGCGGTGTAAAGCATGTAGTTGAAGTGGACCCTTTTGACCTTCCTGCGGTAGAAAAAGCAGTGAAAGAAGAAACTGCAAGAGATGAATTATCTGTCATCATTACAAAGAGGCCTTGCGCTCTAATTGTAAAACAGCCGGACATTCCTTATCTGGTGAAAGAAACTTGCAAAAACTGCAGAAAGTGTATGGACATTGGCTGTCCGGCCATTGAGATTGAAAACGGCAAACCTGTCATTGTAGCAGAAAGCTGTGTAGGCTGCGGACTATGCAAAGATGTATGTCCATTTGACGCCATTGAAGAGGAGGGAAAGTAGGATGAAAGATGTTAATATACTCATTGTAGGCGTAGGCGGTCAGGGAACTCTCCTCGCCAGTGTATTGCTGGGAAAAATCGCATTGGAAGAGGGATTTGACGTAAAGCTGGCGGAGGTACATGGAATGGCCCAAAGGGGCGGCAGTGTAGTAACCCATGTGAGAATCAGCCGGGAAGAAGTGCGTTCTCCCCTCATCGAAGAAGGCGGAGCTGATATTATTATTGCCTTTGAAGAGCTGGAGGCATACCGCTGGATCTCTTATCTAAAAAAAGACGGCATTATCTTTGTAAATACACAGCAGATCAAACCAATGCCTGTTATTATGGGGGCAGCTGAGTATCCGCAGGATGCCATTGGATTTTTAAAGAGCAGCGCCAACAGGGTGGTTGCCCTGGATGCGCTGGGAATCGCAGCCCAATGCGGCAGTGTAAAGGCAGTTAATACTGTGCTGCTGGGAGCCATGGCAAAGGAACTGCCTTTCTCAAAAGAGGTGTGGCTCAAGCAGATCGAAGATACTGTAAAACCAAAGTTTATAGAGCTGAATAAAGAGGCTTTTGAAAAAGGTTACCAGGCGTAGCCATAAATCTAAAATAGAACGCAGGAGGAATTGAAGTACGATGATTTGGAACAAAGCAATAGAATGTGCTGATCGGGAAACCATGCAGAACATTCAATTGGAAAAACTAAAAAAGACAGTGGCTCACGTGTACAAGAATGTGGAGCCTTATAGGAAAAAAATGGATGGAAAAGGGGTAAAGCCGGAAGACATTCAAAATTTGTCCGACATTACAAAGCTCCCGTTTATTACAAAGGAAGATTTAGCGGCCAATTACCCTAACGGCTTGTTCGCCATGGATATGGAAGATATTGTGCGCATTCACGCCTCATCAGGCACAACAGGAAAGCCAAAGATCGCAGGCTACACCAGAAGCGACCTGGAAATGTGGGGCGAATGTGTGGCTAGGTGCCTGTCTATGGCAGGAGCGACGAAAAAGTCAGTAGTGCAGGTTGCTTATGGATATGGGCTGTTTACCGGCGGTTTGGGCGCTCATATTGGAGCGGAGACCATGGGCGCCACCGTTATCCCTATGAGCAGCGGAAACACACAAAAACAGCTGATGTTCATGCAGGACCTTAAAAGTACACACTTGTGCTGTACCCCGTCCTACGCCCTTACCATTGCTGAAGCAGCAGAAAAAGCCGGCTTAAAGCCGGATGAAATTTCCCTTCAGGCAGGCGTATTCGGTGCTGAGCCGTGGACGGAAGGCATGCGCAATGAAATTGAAAAACGTCTTGGAATTCATGCCCACGATATTTACGGACTCTCGGAAATTATGGGCCCCGGCGTTTCCACCAGCTGCAGCGAAAACGATGGAATGCATATTATGGAAGACTACTTTTTCCCTGAAATCATTGACCCGGATACATTAGAACCGCTGCCGGACGGAGAAAAAGGAGAGCTGGTTATTACAACCATCGGCAAAGAGGGAATGCCGCTGGTTCGCTACAGAACAAGGGATATTTGTTATCTGAATCATGAAAAGTGTAACTGCGGAAGAACTCTGGTAAGGATGAGCCGTGTGTTCGGCCGTACAGACGATATGCTGATCATCCGCGGCGTCAACGTATTCCCTTCCCAGGTAGAAACTGTGATCTCAAGATTTGAAGACACCCTGACTATGAACTACAAACTATATGTAGGGCGGGAAGATAACAAGGATACCTTTGAACTGGCCGTAGAGCTGGCTGATGGCCTGGCCATTGATGACATTAAGTTCGTAGAACGCCTGAGAAGCCGGGTAGATCACGAACTGAGGAGTATTTTGGGCATTGGATGTAAGATCAGGTTCCTAAATGCAGGAACCCTGCCGAGAAGCGAAGGAAAAGCCGTTAGAGTGGAAGACACGAGAAAGCTGTAATGTAAAAGTTTAGGAGGAGACAAAAATGTTAGTGAAACAAATGTCCGTATTTGTGGAAAATACAACTGGTAGGCTGGCGGAATTGACCAGAGTTCTGGCAAAGGATGGGATTGATATTAAAGCTTCCTGCATTGCTGATACCGTAGATTTTGGAATTCTCAGATGTATTGTAGATGATCCGGAAGAAGCGACGAGAATCTTAAAGCAAAATGGATTTACAGCCAGCATTACCGAAGTCATTGCAGTGGAGTTGGAAGACCGTCCCGGCGGCTTTGCTGATGTGCTGGAGATCCTGGCCAAAGAAAAGATTGGTGTGGATTACATCTATTCTACAATTCGTTCAAAAGAGGGGGCTGCTGTTATTGTCCTGAAAGTAGAAGACCCTCAGAAAGCCATTGATATCCTGAAAAAGCACGATGTGAAGCTTTATAAAATGCAGGACATCAGTGAGATGAGGCACGCTAAATAGCGGTGCTGAAAGATGGAAAGCGGAGTGACAGAAAAACTATGAGCCTTGGAAGGAAAATTGTATTTATAATTGCCGTAATGGTGTTTATTGGGTCTTTAGGCGCAATTGCCAACTACTATATTACCGGCTGGCGTGCAGAGAAGGCACTGACCGATCTGGAACAGCTAAAAGTAGGAGATAAGGACCTGAAAACAGACAAGGGGATTGTAGATGCCAAATATGTAAAACTCTATAAGAAAAATAAAGATATTATCGGCTGGATTAAAGTCCGCGATACGCATATGAATTATCCGGTCATGCAGACCGTCAATACACCGCAGTTTTATTTGCGGAGAAATTTTGACAAGGAAGACAGCATATCCGGGACGCCATTTTTAGACGCTCAGAGCGACCTTTTTACCCCTAGCTCAAACTGGCTGATTTACGGCCATAATATGAAGGATGGAACCATGTTTCATGATCTGCTGGAGTATGAGGATCCGGCCTTTTATGAGAGCCATAAGATCATAAATTTTGATACGATTTACAAAGGCGGTCAGGGTAAATATCAGGTGATTGCCGCTTTCCGCTCGCAGATCTATCAAAAAAATGAAAATGTGTTTAAGTATTA
>CAUEYG010000042.1 GCA_959021945.1 uncultured Eubacteriales bacterium
CAATCTCCGGACTGATTACTATTTTTTTTATCTTTTCCGTCTGGTTTATCAACTACAATCTCCTCTTCTATTCCAATTTGCTGTAGGGTTTCTAATGTCACACCTATTGTTATTATATTTTTTTCCCGGGAAAAATTCAAACTTTTATTTAAAATTTGGGACTTCTTTGGTAAGTTTTCTTTTGCGTACTGTCTAATCCGGGCATTTACCAGTTTTTTCAGTTCCTTGTTTTTTACCTCTTTTTCACTGAGCGTTACCTCTTCCACAGAAACCAGATCAATTTTCAGGCGAAATGGACGTACTATGTTGATCAAATTTTTCCTTTTTACTACAGAGGCTTCATAAGGGTTTATGGCTTTTGCCAGATTGTGATCATTGATGGAAATACCCCATATCTTTTTTCCGGTACTAGTCTTAATTCTTTCATATCGCTCAGAATAAAAGTTCAGCCTTTGGGGAATTTTTGCTTCTACCTGCCCTTCTGCATGGACATATGTTTCTGTCTTGTCAGCTGAATCTGTTCCATAGGCTACGTTTTTTAAGGGTACTGTTCCTGTAATTAAAATATCGCCTTTTTTTACATATTCCCCGTCTTTTGCCGCTCTCAATCCTTCTATTGGAATAATTTTGCTGATATATCCCGATTTGTCAGCAACAATATTACATGGATTTTTCTTTTCCACCTTTGTTTTTACCGGTTTAGCGCCTTCTGCAATGGATACCTGAGCCAAATTTCCATCAAAAGTAATACCGGCCCAGGAAATTTCATCGTATTCTTCATAAAGTTTGATTTTTACTTTATTGAGGTCAACATCTTTGCGGCACCCTTCATACAGACCGGCTTCTGCAAGTGTCTGGCGCAAACGTGGTTCATCAATTTTCTCATATCCATTGACCTGGATTTCCACAATAAACAGGCTCTGGTAGTAAAGAAAGGCCGCAATGAGCAAAACCCCTGCAATGGTAATCTTTTTATTCCAAAGAATGCGAAGTCCGTATTTATATCCTCCATCTTTGAGAATCGTAATCTTATAACTGCTTTTAGCCATCTTTTTTAAGCGGTTGAAATCCCTACTGCTGACCAGCAGCGTGATTTCAAGATCACTGATAAACGTAATGTTCCTGAGCTGTATTCTGTTTTTCATACATTTATCAATCAGTTTATCAAGCTGAAACCCCTCAATCTTTATCTTCCTGTAATGTTCCGTAAAACTGGAGTTGTTCCAAGTCACCTGTAATCAACATCCTTTCATCTTTCAGTTCTTTTATCATCAACCCTTTCCCTATGACAGATGTAAAACGCTGCCCATTATGTACAATGACCTGATCCTGTGAAAGCAGCACCAACTTTTTTACATTGTCCAGGATAACTGTATTGCCGCTGACCAGCGCTCTTGGCATATTGATGGCAAAGTCAAACAGCAGTTCATCTTTAATGGTCATAGGCCCTCCTTATGATTCTTTCTATTTTATTAATTGTCTCCCGTGAATATGTCTTCGTAATGAAAAAGTAAGAGAATTATAATTCGATCAAGAAACCTATGCAAATTGTCGGTTTTAAAGTATAATAAAAGCGAAATAGCTGATCCACAATTATAACAGAAAGGACAAATCCATTCATGTACGATTATCATACTCACACCGCCTTTTCCGATGACTGCAGCGTGCCTATGGATGAAATGATTCAGGGCGCTGTCCGCTGCGGGATTAAAGAGCTTGCCATTACAGATCACTATGACCCGGGATATGAGGATCCAGAGTTCCCCTTTACGTTAGATTTTGAAAATTACTATAAAGCCCTGGCAGATGCCCAGGCTGCGTATGGCCATCAAATCACCATTATTAAAGGTATGGAAATCGGTATTATGGACAGCCAGTTTGAAGAATGTACACGGGCTGTAAAAGATTTTCCCTATGACTTTATTATTGGCTCTTTTCACTGTCTTGGAAAGGACGATTTATATCGCTACGATTTTTCAAAGGTAGACAGACCAAAAAAGCTAGAGGAATTTTATATCTATGTGAACAAATGTCTGAAAGAATATAAGGATTATGATATTGCCGGCCATCTGACCATTATTGACCGTTATATTGGCCAAATTTACGATTACACACCTTACATGGATATTATTGAAGATACACTGAAAACCATAATCTATGATGGAAAAGGTCTGGAAATCAATACATCCAGCTTTAAATACAAAACAGGCATCTGGCTGCCCCGCACGGAAGTGCTGCAGCTTTATAAAGATTTAGGAGGAGAAATTTTGACCTTTGGTTCTGATTCCCATGAAACCAAATATTTCCGAAACCATTTTGACGAGGCGTATGAATTGGCCAGGAGCCTTGGATTCCGGTACCAGTGTACTTTTAGGAAACGCCAGGCCCAGTTTCATAAGATCTAATACCTAAAAACGGGCTCGTTCATAATGAACAGAGTCCGTTTTTTAGGAGTTGTATTATTTTTATGTAATCACAATTTATTTGATGCACTCAGACAGCACATTGAGGAATTCCTTACAATCTTCCGGATAAATTTCGCCCATATTAGCCACCTGGAACATGCCCATTTCTACGTATTTCCCTTTTCCGCTATAAACCACGTATCCCTTATCTTCCATATCCTTGAGGAACTTGTTCAGGTCCTTTCCCTCCGGCAAAAATACAGAAGTAACCGTATTGGCCATATGTTCAGAAAGGAGCAGTTTCAGTCCAAGCTCCTGCATTCCCTTTCTTAAAATACCTGCACATTCGTTGTACCTTGCAATCTGGTGCTCCACACCTTCTTCTAATATATTCGTCAAAGCCTGATTTAATGCCCAGAAAAGGTTTACATTAGGAGTATTTGGTGTCTGGTTGCTCTTTACAGCGCTCGCATAATGTTTTGCCAGATTAAGATATACATTCTTCCCCATTTCCGGAGTGAGCGTTTCCAAAGCTTCTTTTTTTCCGCAGATATAAGCAGAGCCAGGGAAGGCTCCAAGGCACTTACCTCCTACGGAAGTAGCAAAGGTGATGTTGAAATCCACCACATCAATGGCTTCTCCTGCTGCTGCTGATACGCAATCAACAAAATACCACTTTCCATATTTTTCACACAGCTGCCCTACTTCCTTTACTGGATTGATCATACCTGTAGAGGTCTCGTGGCAGACCATGGCTACTGTTTTTACCTTTGGATTAGCCTTCATCACATCTTCAATTTTGGCTACATCCGGATAATCTCCCCACTCGAAAGGAACATCAACCAAAGGAATCTGGTATTTTTCAATAATTTCTAAGAGTCTCTCGCCAAAGACACCATTTCTGATCAACATCACTTCTTCCCCTGCACGAAAAATGGAAGACAGTACTGTCTCATTAGAGGAAGTTCCTGATCCTGAAATAATAACAGATTGGTAAGTATCATCTGCTTTGAACAATTGGTTGATCTTTTTCACTGTATCTGCAAACAGCTCTTCAAATTCAGCCCCTCTGTGGCAGATATCGTAGTGCATCATGGCCTCACGCACATTGTCTTTTACCATAATAGGACCCGGACTGAATAACATCGGTTTACTCATTTTCATTTTCTCCTTTCAGAAATCACTGTATTTATTGATTTAATCTTCTACCCAGTTCTTTGCTCTGTCAACAGCCTTGTGCCAGTTATAAAGCAAGGTTTCCCGCTCATCCACGCTCATCTTAGGCTCATACCGTTTGCTCAGCTTCCATTTATCAGCCAGATCGCTGACAGAATTAAAATCACCGATTCCCAGAGCCGCTAAATAAGCTGCGCCTAAAGGCGTCGTATCATTAATTACCGGCACATCTACCGGAATCCCCAAAAGATCCGCCTGAAACTGCATCAGAAACTGATTGGCTACTGCCCCGCCGTCAACACGCATAATCTGAATAGGAATGCTAGCATCCATATTCATAACATCTAGATTATCCTTTACCTGATAAGCTGTAGATTCCAAAGTTGCCCGAACGATTTGCTCTCTCGTTGTTCCGCCGGTTATGCCAATAATCGTACCTCTTGCATAAGAGTCCCAATGAGGTGCCGCAAGACCGGCAAAGGCAGGGACAAAATAGACGCCGCCGTTGCTCTTAGCCTCATATGCCATTTGTTCCGTTTCACTGGCATCATTGATAATCTTCAGTCCATCTCTCAACCACTGAGTAGCAGCGCCGGTTATATAGATTCCTCCATCCAGAGCAAATGTGGTTTTGCCACCTAATCTCCACGCAACTGTAGTAAGGAGCCCATTCTTGGAATAAACCGGCTTGTCTCCTGTATTCATCAACATAAAACAGCCTGTACCATATGTACATTTAATTGCTCCCGGAGAATAACAGGCCTGACCAAACAAAGCTGCCTGCTGATCTACAACAGATCCTGCAATAGGAATGGATGCGCCGAAAAAGTCCAGGGGATCGGTATTTCCATATACCATAGAACTATCACAGATTTCCGGCAAAATCTTACGGTCAATTCCAAAGATATCCAAAATATCTTGATCCCATTTTCCTGTATGAATATTCATCAACATGGTACGGGAAGCCGTGGAAGCATCTGTAACATGGACTTTCCCATGAGTCATTTTCCAAATTACCCAAGAATCCAACGTGCCAGCCAAAATTTTTCCTGCTCTTATTCGTTCCTTGACACCATCTACGTGATCAATAATCCATTTAATCTTAGTGGCACTGAAATAAGCGTCGATCATTAAGCCGGTTTTCTCTCTGATCTGTCCGCCGTATTCTTCTGTAAGACGATCTGCATAGCGGGCGGTCCTGCGGTCCTGCCAAACGATAGCATTATAAACAGGTACCCCCGTCTCTTTATCCCAAAGCATGACCGTTTCTCCCTGATTGTCAATCCCAATGCAAGCGATCTCCTCTGGTTTAGCACCTGCGGTATTCAGGGCCATACTGATGGAACTTCTCACCCCATCCCAAATTTCCATAGGATCATGTTCCACCCATCCGGGGTTTGGATAATGCTGACTGTGTTCTTTGTACCCTCTGGCCACCAACTCCCAGTTTTCATTGAGAAGCAAAGTAGTCGTTCCTGTTGTACCCTGGTCCATTCCCAGGTAATACCTCTTTGTCATCGTCCTCCACCTTTCTTAATTTACATATAGGTAATGATCAATCTTACTGTAATCCAGGCAAACAAAGCCCATTTTTCTCAGTGAACCGGAAGAACAGTGTAAAAATCTTCTGTAACACCGATTCATATGCGCATGATCGAAGAAGCCGCTGTCCAGAGCCAGATTTACAAGGGGTTCCTGGCTGGATGCATCCGCTAATTTTACAAGAGAGTTTTGGAGTCTCATAATTTCACAGTAAATCTTTGGGGAAATCCCCACATATTTTTCAAACACTTTTCCAAGATACCGTTCACTGTATCCGGTCTCTGTTCCCAATTGGCTGACTTTAATATTTCCATGTTTTTCAAAGATACGGTCTGTGCAGTAACGAATCAGATAACTGGCGTCGTCTTCCTTCATTCTGATTCGAATCAATTTTGATAAAAGCATGACTTTTTCCTGAACAGGCAAATCCCTGTTAGCAGCTGCTATAATTTGGCTGCCGCTTTTTATATAGTCTTTAATATCACAGACTTTATTTGTTAATGTGTTCGCACTGTCTTTTAAAATAGATGCTGTAGCGCTGGGCTGAAACCGCATTATCAGCAAAAGTTCACCAGGCTTTAATTCGATCTTTTTAATTTCATCAATAGTTCCGCAAAGCCTCCCGCACATATCTTCTTCTTTGCCACAAAAAACCATGGAAATACAGCCATCAGGAATAACCGGTATATTAATGGGAGATGAAGCACTGCATTTTCCGGCAAAAATATCAGAAACCGACGTGTACAAAGGATGCCCAAAGTTGATGTCAATTCGAAACGGATGGCAATTTGCGTCATTTGCACGAAAAGGCTTGTAATTCGAGCGTCCTTCCGCAGATGCCAGATGCTGCTTATCGCTAATAATAAATGACATATTCGCTCTCTTTTCTTGTTTCTAGTAAAAATCGGAACCTATGTTTTTTCATTTTAATCATATCACCTCCAATTATTTTGGTCAACTTCTGATTTGTACTAGTGTAAGAAAGACAAAAAAATTAAAATAAAATAGGTTTTATCCAAAGTAACTGTTTTTTCGACAATTGCATTTTTACATTTTAGGAGGTTATTATTTATGGACGACAAAAAAGAATTAGTCCGGGAGTTAGGCCTTGCCGAATGTATTACCATTACGGCAGGCGCTGTTATCGGTGTAGGGCTGTTCACCGTAGGTTCCAATCAGGTTGGAGTAATGGGAAGCTCTGTTATTATTGCTTCTATCATATCTTTCTTATTAGTGTTATGGCCCTCGGCTATTTACGGTGAATTAGGCGCTACTTTGCCATTGGCTGGTGGTACATATTCTTATGCAAAGAGAGCCTTGAATTGGCCTACTGCCATTTTCTGCAGCTGGCACTATACCCTGGCGCAGATTGGTATTGCAGGAGGAGAAGCACTTGCTTTTGCAAATTATATCAATATTTTATTTAATGAAGGTCTTCATCTTGGCATTAACCTTGACACCAGAGTTGTCGGTTCGCTTTTAATGATTGTTTTTACAATTATCAATTTTAGAGGAATCAAATTTTCCGGAAGATCGCAGAATGCCTTTATGTTCTTTTTCTGGGCTGTTGCTTTAATTTGGATGGTAATGGAGTTTAGAACAATTGACTTTTCCAATTTTGCTCCTATTTTCTCAGGTGTTCCTGATGAGTTCACAGCTTTTGCAAAGACTACAATTGCAGTTTGGTGGTGTTTTGCAGGATTTGAAACTTGTGTAGGTATGGGATCAGAAGTTAAATTCCCGCAGATCACATTGCCTCGTGCATTAACAGTTGCTCCATTTTTAGTATTTGCTGTAAATGCTCTGTTCCAGTTCTTCCTTGTCGGCATTACAGAATTGAGCAATCAGAGTATGCTCACTGACTCAGGCGCTCCATTTGCTGATGCCATGATTCAGGCAGGGATCGTTGGTTTCCCATTTATCTTGCTCTGTCTTGGAATTACTCTGGGCGGGGATTTCAGCTCCATGATTCCTTGTACCGGCGGCGCTGCAAGATATATGTATATCATGGCTGTTGATGGTTGTTTCCCTAAGGCATGTGCAAAAGTTCACCCTAAATACAGGAGCCCTTATATTTCTGTAATCATTGTTGGTATTGTTGGTATCTTGTTCATTGCTACTAACTCCATTGTTATCGTATCCGCTATGTGTGCATTTTCACAGATGCTTTGCTATATCATCGGCTACATCTCCTATCTGGTGCTCTATAAGAAGGAACCGGATCTAAAGAGACCTTGGCATGCTCCTGCCGGTAAAGTCGGTGCAGTAATCAGCATTTTTGCCTATGCAGTATTGGCTGTTTTAGGTGTTGATTGGACAGCAATCTGGTACAACATCGGATTATCGGTAATTTGTATTTCTTACATCATTTATGCTATTGGCATTAAAAAGAAAACTCCGCCTCAAGAAGCCATTGATGCTGAGCTTCTAGCTTTAAAAACAGCAGATCCTTCTCCGGAAGAAAAAGCCCAGCTTGACAAACAGTACTTCAGATGGAGAACAGGAGCTTATGTTGCATCTCTGGTTGCTGTTGTTGCCTTTATCATTGCTGCTGTTATTTAACAGAGTTGAAATCCACCCTAAAAAAGTAACTAATAAAAAATACCAATCTGCTAACAAAACGCAGGTTGGTATTTTTTATTAGTACAAGCAGAAAGGTTAGTCTAAATTAGTCTCCAAAGGTTCTTCTAATCGGTATTTAGAAGGATCATGTCCTTCTAATTCAATCACGTTTCGTCTTGCAATAGGCTTGTAGATTCGGTCTTCTCCTATACTCATATACGATGGTCTGATGATTTTGTCTACATTGATCAATTCTTCAATGC
The DNA here is from genome assembly GCA_959021945.1 of uncultured Eubacteriales bacterium. GTDB lineage: Bacteria > Bacillota > Clostridia > Peptostreptococcales > Anaerovoracaceae > Hominibacterium. The sequence goes on from CAUEYG010000042.1 coordinate 7,949, forward strand.
GATGAGCACTCCAGCCCACCACCCTGGCGATAGCAAAGATAGGAGTATAAAGCTCCAGTGGAATTCCAAGCATACGATAAACCAGGCCGCTGAAAAAGTCCACATTGGCGCTGACTCCCTTATAAATCTTTCGCTTGTCCGCAATTACCTGTGGCGCCAGTTCTTCTACAGCAGCATACATGGCAAAATCCTTTTCATATCCCTTTTCCTCTGCAAGCTTTTTCACAAAGCCTTTAAAAATCTCTGCTCTCGGGTCAGATATACTGTAGATTGCATGTCCCATTCCATAAATCAAACCTTTTTCGTCAAAAGCCTTTTTATCAACAATATCCTCCAAATACCTTCTGATTTTTTCCTTATCCGAAATGTCTTTTACTGTCTCTTTCAGATCCTGCATCATTTCCACCACTTTAATATTAGCGCCTCCATGCCTTGGCCCTTTTAAGGAACACAACGCAGCGGCTATGACAGAATAAGTGTCAGAAC
>CAUEYG010000043.1 GCA_959021945.1 uncultured Eubacteriales bacterium
GTACTTCTTTCTATATCAATGGAAAATTGTTGAGATGGATTTTTAGGACCCCATTTATTCTTCGAAGTTTTCGCTGCGTTTGTATATTTTGAGGTGCTTTTGGGGTGACAATCACATAAAAAACCGCCTACATTTCTGCAAACGGTTGTAGTTTTACAGCTTAATATATGCCCAGACTCCACTTTTTACATTGGTATCCATACAATTTTCTACGAAATTCCCATAAAGTTCCTGTAAACTGCCTTTTTTAGGATTAAAATAGCATTTTTAAAGGTCAATAGCTGCCTTTTTCCAGTAAATTGTATGGCTAATAGCGTATTTCTAGGCTCTATGGCATACCATCAAAAAGGAAAGCACATCTTGCTGCCAATCTTTCTGCGCTGAGACAGACTTTTCGGAAGTTCACAATTAAAAAGCCGGAAAAGTCAGTAGCTCTAGCGTATTTTCTCAATGTCAAAGGGCGTTGCCTGATATACGTAATAATTGAGCCAATTAGAAAAGAGCAAATTGGCATGAGCCCGCCACCGGAACAGCACCTCTTTTTCCGGGTCATCGTCCCGAAAGTAATTAGCCGGTACTTTTATATCCAATCCTTTCTTCACATCACGAAAATATTCTCCTGCCAGCGTATCCTTATCATATTCCTGGTGCCCCAGAACAAAAATCTGACGGCCGTTTTCCGTGGAAATGATATGGGGTCCCACTGCCGGAGAATCAGCTAAAATTCGAAGTTCCGAATGCATCTGCACTTCTTCTCTGCGAATCTCCGTGTGTCTGGAATGGGGAGCATAAAAGAGTGAATCAAACCCTCTCACCAGCGGATTGTGCGGTCTCGTCACATGGTGCTCAAACACGCCGAAAACCTTTTCGTCCAGCAAATGTTTATCAATGCCGTGGTAATAATAGAGCGCAGCCTGTGCTCCCCAGCAAATAAACATGTTGCTGTAAACGTGAGTTTTACAGAACTCAAAGATCTCGCAAAGCTCTTTCCAATAATCCACCTTTTCATAAGGCATCTGCTCTACCGGTGCTCCTGTAAGAATCATGCCGTCAAAATATTCATCTTTGATCTCATCCAAAGTTTTATAAAAAGCATCCATATGCTCCTGAGAAATATGAGTGGACGCATGAGAATCCATCTGCACTAAGGTCATTTCCACCTGCAGCGGGCTGTTTGCCAGCACTCGGGCAAGCTGGGTCTCTGTAGCAATTTTAGTAGGCATCAGATTTACAATGACGATCTTCAGCGGACGAATATCCTGCGTCATTGCTCTGGCCTGATCCATCGTAAAAATATTTTCATTCTGCAGCGCTTCTGCTGCCGGCAACGCATTTGGTATAATTAAAGGCATTTACTCTGCTTCTCCTCTTTTGCTTATTTCTTTACTTTCTCTAAAGCCTGGTCAAAGTCATAAATAATATCTTCAATGGACTCCAGCCCAACAGAAACACGAATCAGGGAAGGGCTGATTCCTGCGGCAATCTGTTCCTCTTCAGACAGCTGCCTGTGTGTTGTGCTGGCAGGATGAAGCACAGATGTACGAATATCTCCCACATGCACCACAATGCTGGTCAGTTCTAAATGTTCCAGGAACTTTTCACCAGCCTCTTTACCGCCTTTTACGCCAAAGCAAAGGACGCCGCTCTGCCCTTTTGGAAGATATTTCTGCGCCAGATCATAATACTTATCCCCTTTCAGCCCCGGATAAGAAACCCATTCCACCGTAGGATGCTCCTTCAAATGCTCCGCCAGCTTTTTCGCATTTTCACAGTGGCGCTCCATTCTCAAATGCAAAGTTTGCAACCCCTGATGGGTCAGATACGCATTCATAGGCGCCATTGTGCACCCAAAGTCACGAATTAAAACAGCCGTAAGCCTGGTGCAGAAAGCTGCAGGGCCAAACTTTTCATAAAACTTCAGTCCATGATAACTCTCATCCGGCTCTGTCAGACCCGGAAACTTGTCAGAAGCTGCCCAGTCAAAAGTACCGCTTTCCACAATGGCACCGCCCACACAGCTGGCATGTCCGTCAGCATATTTCGTGGTAGACTGTATTACAATGTCCGCCCCCAGTTCCAAAGGTCTGCACAGAGCCGGAGTAGCAAGGGTATTGTCCACAACCAAAGGAACACCCAGCTCCTTTGCAATCTTTGAAAACTTTTCAAAGTCCAAAACACTGAGGGCCGGATTTCCCAAAGACTCTCCAAAGACCGCTTTTGTATTTGGTCTTGCCAGTTTTAGAATTTCCTCTGCAGGCAGATCCTGATCTACAAAGTCCACATCAATGCCCAGCTTTTTTAAAGAAACACCCAAAAGGTTATGGGTACCCCCATAGATATTAGAGGCTGAAATCACATGATCTCCTGCATTGCACAGATTGAGTACCGTGATCAGTGTAGCTGCCTGACCTGAAGATGTAGCAATTCCTGCGGACCCACCCTCTAAAAGAGCCATCTTATCTTCCAAAGCCTTTACCGTAGGGCTTGCCAATCTAGTATACATAAAATTAGGGCTTTCCAAATCAAAAAGCTCTGCCACATCTTGGGAGTTATAGTAACGGTATGTAGTATTCTGCACAATAGGCAGCACCTGGGGCTGGCCGCTCTGGGCCTTGTAAGCCCCATGTACGCATCTTGTTTCAAATGCCGGTTTTCTCTCTTTTGTCATGTGTATGTTACCTCTCTTATTTTTTCATAATCATACTGAATATCTTACACTATCTGAGGAAAAAACACAAGGCAACGGCTTTACTCTGCTGAATAAATATTCTTTTTAAACCCTGCATAGGTGGCTGCAAAATAAAGCAAATACACTGCTGCAAAGGCCAGCAAAGACATACCGTAATAAAAGAGCACCGGCGTCTTTATCCCTGTATAAAAAATAAATCGTTCACTGGCAAAGATAGAAATAACACCGCTGATTAAGGCTGCCGTCAGCATAGGGCACAAATAATAAAAGGCCAGTTGTTTCAAGACAACCTTATTGATTTCTCCCTCTCTCAGTCCCAGCTTGCTTAAAACCCGATAGCGAAACTTGTACTTTGCCGAATCGCTCAGCTGCTGTACGGATAAAATGGTCATGGCTACACAGAGAAAAACAATCCCAACATAAAACAGCGGGTAGGACATGGCCGTTAAAATAAACCTCATTTCTCCGGTCACATTGTCTTTTACCAAAACCGTAGCAGCCATAGTAATCACTTGGTTTGTACCGTATCCCCAGGTGATTTTCGTCTCCAGATCTCCTGTATCTGCATTTTCATATTGCTGTGTATCCGCCAGTTTTGCCTGAAGATTGTCCGGGGCTTTCCCCTTCAAATCCGCTGCCAAAAGAGAATAGAAAGGCTCCATCTCATCTGCCAGTTGGTCTGGAATCACCAGGATATAATCAGCTCCGTTTTCTCCGCTCTGGGCAAAGGAAATGGTAGAAATTCCCTTACAGGAAAGAACCCTTCCATCTGCCTCAAGTTGCTGTTTTTTGGCAAACTCAGCAAACACAGACTGGAGCCGTTCTTTTGTCTGTATCAAATATTCTCCTGCCTTTAATGACACGGATTCTTTTCCCAGCATATGGCGGAGTGCATTATAATCGCTTAATTTCATATAAGTGTCATAGTCAAAATATTCATTGCTGCCTCCGCTGGCCTTCCTCTTCTCTAAATCTGTTTCATAATCAAAGTAGGCAAGATGATCATAGAGATAATCATTTACTGTGGTGCTCCCGTTTTCATAAACACGGTATACTCTGGTACTGTTTATCTGCGCTTCCTTTTCTAAAATCCCAAGCTGTTGCTGAAAGGAATCTTCCTTTTGGTCACTGAACATAATCACATCAAAAGGCACCTCTGCTTCCAGCATTTTCTTTTGATAGTCCCCCAGCATCATGGCAGCAGAACATCCCACCAGGGCTATATCAAAAAGGACTGTCAGCGTCCCCATGGTAAATCTCATGGTCTTTATCTTTGAGGACATTTGCCGCAGCAAAAACAAATTGCTGCCCCGATAAATCTTCCTGCCCTTTTGTTTCAGATAAAGATTCAGAGCGCCTGAAATTCCTATATAAAACAGGTATATGGCTATGATCAGAGCCAGGCACATAGGCCATACATTCACCATAGTAAAGCTCCCTGTAAAGAGGAAGATAAAAAACACAGCCATATAGGCCAGGGAAAGGAAAAACCAGAAAGCCGAAAAAACGCCCTGCTTTTTCTGAAGTTTTTCATTCTGGCGATCCAGGTAAATCAAATCGTGGATATTCATCTTTTTAAAGCGCTTTCTGTTTCTCAGCATAGCGAAAAAGTAAACAAAGCTAAAGAGACAAAAGGTCATAAGAAATCCATATCCGCTCACTTCTACTGATATATGATATTCCTGCCCAAAGATGCTGTAAAAAACAGCGGTCAAAAGCTGCTGAAAAAAGAGGCCCGGCACAATGCCAAGGACAAAGGCAACAGCCCCCAGCAGGGTATTTTCCCGAGTAAACAGTCTGCCGATTTCCTTTTTCTTAAAGCCTACGAGCATATAAGTTCCGAACTCACGGCTTCTTTTTTCTAGCATAAAACGAATCATATAATGCGTGAGCCAGGCAATGATAAAAAGAATAAAAAAAGTAGCAAGGCCCAGCATGGCCCCCATAACCGTACCGCCCTCTGCATACAGCTTTCGCAGGTTTTCGGAAAAGATCATGGAATCAAAAGCCAGCATCAGAGCAGCAATGATAGCCATGGTGACCAGGTAGATTAGATAATCTCCCATAGAGCGCCTGGCATTTCTCACAGCCAATTTATTTAACATGAGAAACGTCACCTCCTGTCAGAGACAGCACCTCCAGGATCTGGTTCAAAAAAGCCGTTCTGCTCTTTTCTCCCTTTCGGAGTTCATGAAAAATCTCACCGTCTTTTAAAAACAGGATTCTGCCGCAGTAGCTGGCGGAAAAAGCATCGTGAGTTACCATTAAAATAGTGGCTCCCATAGATTGGTTCATTGTTTCAAAGGTTTCCATCAAGGTCTGAGCTGCTTTGGAATCCAGGGCCCCTGTAGGCTCATCAGCAAAGATAAGGTCCGGCTTGCTGATTAAGGCTCTGGCACAGGCACACCGCTGTTTTTGTCCGCCTGATACCTGGTAAGGAAATTTTGCGCCAATGTCCCCAATGCCTAATCGTTCCATGATTTCAGTTACTGCTTTTTTTATTTCCTTTGGCGGCTTTTTGGCCAATGCCAGTGCTAAAGTAATATTTTCTTCCAGAGTAAGAGTGTCTAACAGGTTAAAATCCTGAAATACAAAGCCAAGGCGGTTTTTACGAAAATCCGCCAGCTGGTCGTCGTTCATCGTTGTAATATCCGTATCTCCATACCAGATATGGCCTGATGTTACCTTGTCTATGGTGGACATCAGGTTGAGCAGAGTAGTCTTTCCTGACCCGGAAGCCCCCATAACGCCTACGAACTCCCCTGATTCCACCTGAAAACTGACCCGATTCACAGCCTTGGTTATATTTTCTTTTGTTCCGTAATACTTTTCAATATCACAGACTCGAATTGTTTCATTCATCTTTACTTCCTGCCTTTCTATCTGTAATATAGCCAGTATAATAGGAAGAGACCTGCTTTTGTATCGCTTTTGGTTACACCAATCTTACAGTTTTGAAAGAAAGTAAGTTCCCTTTGGAAAGGTAAGGGTAATACGGGTGAAAAGGCCATCCTGTGACTCTGCGCCAATCTCAAGGCCCAAACGGGTGCACAATTTTTTACAGAGATAAAGGCCCATACCAGTGGAAAACTCCTTTTTCCTTCCGTTGGTACCTGTGAACCCCTTATCAAAGATCCGCCCAATTTCACTCTCCTTGATGCCAACCCCCTTGTCTTCTATGCTGAGCTTTACCCCATTTTTCACATCCCAACCAGTAAAAAAAAGCTCTCCTGAGTCGCCTTTTCGATATTTAACTGCATTAAATAAGATCTGATTTAAAAGAAAGACCAGCCATTTCTCATCACAGTAGACATTGCCGCAGTTCAAATCCACCTGAATCCTCATATTGTTTTGTATGAGAAACGCCTTATTTCTGCCTATGGCCAGGTTTATGGCATCCTCTAAATCCATCTCTTTCATCAGGTAATCCTGATAAACAGAATCCGATCTAGCATAAAATAATGCCAGTTCCACATAATTTTCGATCTTGGCCAGCTCGGGCCTGATTTTCCTGGAAAGCGCTTTTTCCCGGGGCTCCCTCTGGTTCGTACAAATTAATTCCGCAGCTGTAATCGGAATCTTCACATCATGAATCCAGCTCTCAATATAGTCGCGATAATCCTTTTGTTCTTCCTCCAACTTGTGGATTGCCTCAATAACCGATTTGTTGGATTGACGCAGGAGTTCTATGTGGAGCCGGTCCTCTGTTCTGTAAGGCTTTCCTGCCAGCTCTCCCAAAAGGTAGGGTTTATCCAGGCCCTTTAATAAGCCCTGCATCCTGCTAAAATATCGTTTTCTTTCTAGATATCCTGCAGTAAAGAAAATCAGCAGCACTCCTGCCCAACCAATTAAAATCAAAGCCGTCATGCTGACGCTGATACCGCCTGCTGTCAGGTATATGGTCAGCAGGAGCATCCCGGACAAGTTAACCAGGATCGACACCATATGATCTCTCATATATTCTGATATTCGCATATTTTACTCCTAAATTTTGTAACCCATGCCTCGTTTCGTTTCAATAAAGTCTTTCTTTCCAATGGAAGCAAGCTTTGCACGAATTCGTGTCATATTGACGCTGAGGGTATTGTCATCGATAAAGACCTGATTATCCCACAAATCCTCAATCAAATCCGCCCGCTGCACTACCATCCCTGTATGGCGAAAGAGATAGCTGAGGATACGAAATTCGTTTTTAGAAAGCTCTGCCTCCTGTGTGCCTGCTCCAATGGTACAAGACAGTAAATCCAAAGTCACGCCATTGTGGGACAGCGTCCGACCCTCCTCTGCAGGTTCCCGTCCGCTCCGTTTCAGGACTGCTCCAATCCTTGCCAGCAAAATGGGAGCTTGATAAGGCTTGGACACATAATCATCTCCTCCTGTTGTAATGCATTCCAGTTCATCCATAGAAGTATTTCTGCTGGTAACAAAAATAACCGGAACCTGAGATTGTTCCCGCAGCTGGCTGCAGACCTGCAGACCGCTGCATCCGGGCAGATTCACATCCAGCAATACCAAGTCCGGATCTGCTGCCAGAATTTGCTCTGAAAGATGTTCAAATTCTGTGATGCACATTGGTTCATACAAAGCATTTTTCAACAGGACAGCCAACTCTTTTCTGATGGTTTCATCATCTTCTACGATCATGATTTTGTACATAAACCGCTCCTTTAAAAAGCTCCCTCTTGAGCCGATCAGCTTATTGCCGGCCCAGGGGAGCATTTCCATTACTTATACCATATAGGTTCTTACTATTTTGACTGGCTGCGGATATGTTCCGCAATTTTTTTATCCTCACGTTTGATGTGATTGATGAGCCAGCTGGAAAGGGTTGCATTGAGTTTTCCCACCATGGCTACTGTAGGGCCCTGTGCATTCAGTTCATTGATCAATTCTCTTACTGTCCGCTTAAAGCCTTCGTGGAGCTGCTTGTGCCTCTGGTAATCCGGGTACTTGTTTTGCAGCTGAAGTTTTTCTTCGTCAGCAAAATGTTTGCTGGTATAATCGAGAAGAAATTTAGCTGTTGCATTCAGCTGATCCCTCCCTGCGCCTTTGGAGCATGCATCCAATAAATTGTTGAGCGCTTGAATTAACTGTTTATGCTGCATATCAATTGCAGCGTTTCCGGTCTCTAAGTCTTTCGTAAATTGATAAGCCATCCTAGTCTCCCTTCTCCTAATGGTGGTTCTCTGACATCTGTTCGTTAAGTCTATATACCCAGATCAGACTTCTATAAATCACGATATTTTCCATATCCCAGCAAGCCCCAGGCCAGTCTGCATCTTTAGCCGCACTTGCTGTATCCGCAGTGCCTGCAAATGACACATCCGCTTTCGTGTTCCAGTCTGCTGCCGCATTCCGGGCATCCTTCGCCCTCTTCTGATTTTATTTCCGGCGTAGGTTTGATGGCATCAGGCATAGGAAGCCAATTTCCAAGAGCCACCTGTTTCTCATATTCCTGTTCAATGACCCTTGCCATAGCATCAGGACAGGAGGTACATTTTAATCCATGCTGACGAATGGTAGACGGACACCGTATTCCTCTCAACTGATCTACGATAGTATTGACATCAATGCCGCTCCTTAGGGCCACAGAGGCCAGTCTTGCAGTTGCCTCACTCTGGCTTGGACATCCTCCGGCTTTTCCTGTATTGGTAAAGATTTCGCAGATCCCTTTTTCATCGTAATTAACCGTAATATATAAATTTCCGCAGCCAATTTTTACACGCTCTGTCACACCT
>CAUEYG010000044.1 GCA_959021945.1 uncultured Eubacteriales bacterium
CACCAATAATGCAGCAAAAAAACTAGCTCTGGATGGAGCCTGCCATGGTACGACAGTTTTGGCCTTTCATCAGAGCAAAGGCAAAGGGCGTTTGGGCCGGACCTTTATCTCCCCTGCTAACACTGGAATTTACATGAGTGTACTGCTAAAGCCTTCCTTTGATATGAGCCACTCCGTCCTTGTTACAACTGCCGCTTCCGTAGCGGTTGTAAGAGCTATTGAAAAGGTATGCGGACTTACTCCGGAAATCAAATGGGTAAATGATATTTATGTAAATGGGAAAAAAATCTGTGGAATTTTGACAGAGGCCATTACTAACTTTGAAACAGGACAGATCGAATATTTGGTTCTGGGAATGGGAATCAACTGCAGCACCAAGGAATTTCCCGACGAGCTTCTGGAAATTGCAGGAGCGCTGGAAGGTGACTTTTCCAAAAATGAATTGGCTGCAGAAATGTTAAACCAGCTCATGCCGCTGATGGACCGTATTGAGGACAGATCGTTTATTGACGATTATAAAAAGCATTCTATTGCCCTGGGAAAAACAATTCAGGTTTATAAAGGCGGCTATGCGGAAGGCCGTGAGGGAAGAGCTGCACGCGTCCTGGATATTGATAAAAACGGCGGGCTGCAGGTACTCTATACAGATGGTTCTCAAGAAACCCTTTCTACCGGAGAAATCTCTATTCGCTTTTAAGAGGAGGTTCTGCATCTATGCATGGCTATTCACAAACTACAAGGCTGCTGCTCTGCGGGCTGTTTGCCGCCCTTACAGCCGTTTGTTCTTTTATTTCCATTCCCCTGCCCTTTAGTCCGGTACCCATTAATTTGGCAACCCTGTCTGTCTTCCTGGCCGGAGGGCTTTTGGGCTTTAAATACGGGACTGTCAGCCAGTTGGTATATATCGCTTTAGGTGCTGCAGGAATACCTGTTTTTCATAATTTCACCGGTGGGCTTGGTGTTTTAATGGGACCTACAGGAGGTTATATTGTAGGCTATGCAGCGGCAGCTTTTCTTACTGGTTTGATTCTTCATCTATTTTATGAGAAAAAATCTGGAGCTGCGCTGGTACTTTCTATGACAGCCGGCCTGGCTGCATGTTATATCTTTGGGACTGTCTGGTTTATGGTTTCCACAGGGGCTGGCTTGCTTCCTTCCCTTACAGCCTGCGTTTTTCCTTTTCTCTTGGGCGATGCTTTAAAAATTGCTGCAGGTTATATTTTGATTGGAAAGTTAAAGCCTATTCTGGCATAAAAAATTGTGTTACAATATACCCAGTTGAGAAAGGCAGGGTATTAGGTTGAGAAAAAAGACTATTATTGTTTGTATTTCGCTGGCTGCACTAATAGTTGCCGGTTTTGTTTTCCTATCTTGGTTGACAAAGGATGACCGGCAGACAGCATCTCCGGCCTCGAAAAAAACAACGGCAACAAAGAGTTTGGCGGAAAAGGCCTTGGAAGAGATGGATTTAGAGGAAAAGGTAGGACAATTGTTCCTGGTATGCGTATCCAATCAGACCATCAGCAAACAGGACATTGCAGATTATCATTTAGGAGGCTATTTGTTTTTTGCTGACTTTTTTCAAGAACGCAGCAAACAGACAGCAGCAGCGGATATTGCCTCTTATCAAAAGGCCGCATCCGTTCCTATGTTAATGGCCGCAGATGAGGAAGGCGGCACAGTAGTCCGTGTCAGCAAATTTGCTGCCTATCGGTCAGAGCCTTTTTTGTCTCCTCAAAGCCTTTATCGAGTAGGTGGGCTTGATGCTATTGCAGAGCAGGAGTCGGAAAAGGCGGATCTTCTTTTGTCCCTGGGTATCAATGTAAATTTAGCTCCGGTCTGCGATGTGGCGGAGGATGAGGGTTCCTTTATTTATAAACGTACTCTTGGAGAAGATGCCCAGACAACGGCGCAATATATATCCCGCGTTATCACGATTATGAATGAAAAAAAGATAGGCTCTGCTTTAAAGCATTTTCCCGGATACGGCCAAAATGCGGACACTCATACTGATTCTGCTGTTGATGACCGCAGTTTGAAAACCTTTGAAGAAAAGGATTTCCTCCCTTTTCAGGGGGGAATTTCTGCTGGCGCGCCCTGTGTATTAGTCAGCCACAATATTGTCAATTGCATGGACGCAAAAAATCCCGCTTCTCTTTCCAAAAAGGTACATCAGATCTTGCGGGAAAAACTGAATTTTCAAGGGGTTATTGTGACCGACGATTTGAGCATGGCCGGAGCTCAACATGTACATGATGGGGAAAATATAGCTGTGACGGCGATTCTGGCTGGAAACGATCTGTTGTGTACCAATGATTACAAAGAACAAATACCTGCAGTCATTGACGCCGTGAAATCGGGAAAAATTTCTGAGGAACAGATAACAGCCTCCGCTGCCCGAATCCTGCAGTGGAAGGAGGCCCTGGGCCTTTTGGAGACAATGTAGCGAGAAAGGAGTTTTATTATGCTTAAATATTGTTCAACCTGCTATATAGAAATTGAAACAGAAGAGTTGGTATGTCCTCAGTGCGGGACAAAGCTGGAGGAGCCTTTTACTGACGAGGAGTCCGATGAAATGTTGGAGCTGCTCATGAATGAAATACGAGTATGAAGTAGGTAACGTCCGGTAGTTTGCGGGCCTGCACCAGATATTTTCTAAAATGCGCAATAGCTTACGATGTTTCCGTCTTCCAGTTCCAAGGTATATCCGTGGCCCGGATCGGGAATCCATTTATAAAAATGTTCTCTTTCCTTTGGAAAGCATTCCTGCATAATGGTAGCAATGGTGCCTCCATGGCATACAACAGTAGTCACAGCTGCCGGTTCATTGCTGTCAGCAGCAGACTGCTCTTTTTTCTTGTGCTTTTTTAAAAGGATTTGCAGGCCGCCGCTGATCCGCTCTGTAAAGCCAGCTACACTTTCGCCTCCCGGGCTTTCCAGCGTTCCGGTTTTATCCCCCGCCCACTTGGTATATTCAGGAATTTCTTTTAAATCCTCATAACTTTTCATTTCAAATTGTCCAAAGCTCATTTCCCGCAGTTCTTTTATAACTCCGTGAGTTGTCTCTCCATAAATCAGCGAAAAGGTCTGTTCGGTCCGTTTCATCCCTGTTGTATAAAAGTCGCTGTTTCCAGCGGAAGGGTAAATCTCTTGTTCTACCAGAGACTTTAGCTGCTCCACCCCTTCTTCTGCAAGGGGAATATCTGCAGCCCCGTAATAGAGCCGTCTTTGATTGCCCTCTGTGATTCCATGTCTGATCAAATTGATTTGTGATTTCATGTTAACCCGCCTTATTTTAATTTGTGTCCCAGCCCGCAGAAAACCCGGATAACGGTTTCCGCCTCTTTTGAAAGGTATACCAGCGCTCTGCCTGTCATTTCCCGAAGGTCCCGCATTTCCTTTTCCATAGGCACGATTCCCTGGGAAAGGTCGGTGCAGATCATGGTCATGTGGGCCATTTGCTCTTTGTGCTGCTCCAGATAATCTTTTGCTTCCACTCCGCTCCGCAGGCAAGCCAGGACAAAATTTTCCAGTCCATAGACAGCATCCTTTGAAAAGTCCAGCTCTGCCCGCTCTTTTTCACAGAAAAAAACATCTTTGATCTGAAAATTTTCTTTTGCATATTCCAGTTTTCCCTGGTACGCTCCTCCGATTATAAGTTTCATATTAACATACTGCCAGCGAAAATACTGCGGCAAGCTCGCTCCACACCAGCATATAGCCTGCAATATCGCCGCTCATCCCTCCTAATTGTTTTCTCCCATAGTTCCCACTCAAAAGGGAGCCGATTAATTGTACTGCTGCTGTTATGGCTCCCACCCATCCTATGAGGCTGTGAGTTCCACCGTTCCAGATCAGGCTTCCTACTGCCATGAGCAGCGCTGCTGCTGTCCATGTGCCAGTGGCAACCCATATATAGATCCGGTTTTGTTCCTTTTGAAAGGTTTGATACTGACTGGTGGAAAGGGGCCTTTTGCTGAGAACGGTTCTTGCAGACATGGCCCTTGAAAGCACTGGAATGAAAATCAGTATCCATACCGGGAGGTTTTCCTGCCTTTCCAGCATAGCCCAAATAGATGCAAAAAACAACATAAAAAGCAGGATCGCTGTAATTACTGCAAAGGCTCCTACATGGGAATCTTTTAAAATTTTTTGCCGCTCCTGCAGCGGACGCCTTGAAAGGATGGCGTCGTTGCAGTCCATGAACCCGTCCAGATGAATAAAACCGCTGGCTGCAAAGGGATATGCTGTGAGAAGGGCTGCTGCTACAGGAACAGGTATTGCAGCCAGATTTATGAGCCAGTAAAGCGCATACCACAGCGCTCCTATGAGCATCCCTATTACAGGAAACATGAGCAGCATCAGCTTTCTGGCCTTTTCATCCCACAGCTTGCAGGGGCACGGTATGGCGCAAAAGTTTCCCCACGCCATGAAAAAACCTGTTATCAATTTCATTGTTTACCTCGATTTATTTAAAGAAATATTGATTCCCATAGCAAACCTCAATGACCTGTCCGCATATGGCTGCCAGCGCTCTGTCGCAGTGAGCCAGACCTTTGCGGTACGCTTCTGTCAGATCATCGTATTGGGGCGGGTCCGAGTAGAGAAAGTCAGAGACAAAGATGGTGTCTCCCGTGCTTTCCGCAAATTTGATCAGGTCCTGTTTTACTCTTTCAGGAGCATGCAGATCAATGTTAGGCGTTTTCAGATCAGTATTTCCTGAGGCAGGAGCAGCAAACATTTCGTTGGAAAGCAGGGCAGTGACACTGTCCAGCAGAAAGACGCCTTTTGCATCGGCCTTTTTTAGTGCTCCGCAAATATCCGTTCCCTGCTCAATGGTGGTAAAGCCCCATCCTTTCCGCTCTGCCACATGCCGCTTGATTCTGGCCCGGTCCTCTTGGTCACATGGGATCATAGTAGCCAGATAATACAGAGGCGCATTTTTTTCTTGCGCCCGCTTTTTGGCTGCCTGCTGAGCAAAAAAGGATTTTCCATTTTTGCATCCGCCGCTGATAAAGATGTTCATTTAAAAGCAGTCTCCTTTTCGAATTTCATCCAGATACTCGTCATTGATTTCCGCCTCTTCAAAGGTTGCCATATGGTTCATAACACCGCAGGCGCCTTCCATAATGTTGAAGGCCAGAGGACATCCACTGCCTTCTCCCAGGCGCATCCCCATATGCAGATAAGGGTGCAGACCCAGCTGGTCCATGGCTAGGCTGTAACCCTGCTCAAAGGATTTGTGCGAAGCGAACATATACTGGGTGCAGGCGGGGGCAAGGCGAGAAGCGGCCAGGGCAGCTACTACGGAAATATATCCGTCAATGACTACCGGCAGCCGGTTGACTGCTGCGCCGATAAATGCTCCGGCCATGGCGGCAATGTCAAAGCCTCCCACCGCGGCAAGGATGGAAAGGGTGTCTTTGCCTGCGCAGCGTTTTTGCGCTTCTTCCACAATTGCCTGTTTTCTAAAAAAACTGTCGTCTGTAATTCCACCGCCTTTTCCTACGGTGCGGGAGGCTGGCTGTCCTGTAAAGGCTGACAAAACAGCGGCGCTGGTGGTGGTGTTTCCGATTCCCATTTCTCCAATGCCAAATACGCTGTAGCCTTGCATTTTTACAGCCTGGGCCATTTCCAGCCCAACAGATATGGCCCGGAGGACCTGCTCCTTTGTCATGGCGTCTTCTTTTGCTAAGTTTTTCGTTCCATTGGCAATCCTGCGGTTCACAATTTTATGTGTGTCGGAAAAGGGTTCTTCTGTATACAGCATTTGCGGAGCCCTTCCATTTATTCCTACATCTACAATTAATAGTTCGCTGCCAAAGCTTTCTGCAAGTGCGCCTACGCCAGTAAGCCGCCTTGTAAAATTAATGGTCTGGGCCAGGGTAACGCTCTGAGGTGCAGAGGCGATGTTTTCTTCTGTAACTCCATTGTCTGCGCACATTACGACAACACAGGTTTTTTCAATTTTATTTTTGACAGAGCCTGAAATGCCTGCAAGCTGCACAGACAGATCCTCTAGTATTCCCAAGCTGCCCGGAGGCTTTGCCAATGATTCCTGCCGCTGGCGCGCCGCCTGCATGGCCCCTTGGTCCAGATCTGTGATTGTGCTGATGATTTGCTGTAATTCCTGCTCTGTCATGATAAATGTAATCCTCCTGTTGTGGTCAGGACAGTCCCTGAATCTTCCGTAAGCCAACTGTATCAAAATAAGTAAACCATAAATTTTCTGAATTTATTGTAGCAACGTCATAGTTGCTTGTCAATGGAAATGCCGGGCTTTGTAAAAGTTCAACATTTTATGCAAACGGGGAACAGATATTGTGCACCTCTTTCTCTCCTGGACCAAATAAACCCTTGCTCTGCTGCTGAAAAGACTTGAAAGTTATTTGTAAAACCGATAGAATAAGCATACGTGTTATTATTGAGAAAAGGCGGGTTTTTATGAGTAAAAAATTAAAAGGCAATCTGATGCTGCTTTTGACAGCGTTTATCTGGGGTTCTTCTTTTGTGGCGCAGCGCGCAGGAATGGAATATATCGGCCCCTTTACTTTTAACAGTATTCGTTCTATTATTGGCGGCTTAGTTTTGATTCCTGCCATACTTTTTTTCTCCAAGAGGAACCAAAAGCAAGGAGAAAAGGCCTCCGGCCAAAGCCAAGACCAGCTGAGCCAACCGGATCAATTGGACCAATCTGATCAATCAGACCGGCAAAAGCAGCGAAAAACCCTTTTCATAGGTGGCATTTGCTGCGGAGTTGTTTTATTTATCGCCAGTTCCCTGCAACAGATCGGCGTTGTATACACAACAGCGGGAAAGGCCGGCTTTATTACGGCTCTCTATATTGTCATTGTTCCTATTATCAGCATTTTCATTGGAAAGAAAATCAAGCCTATCGTCTGGCTGTGTGTCGCCCTTTCTGTAGTAGGCCTTTACCTCCTCTGCATGAAGGACGGCCTGTCCCTTGGCAAAGGAGATTTCCTTGTGCTGCTCTGCGCCCTGGCGTTTTCTGTTCATATTTTAGTCATTGACTACTTTTCACCAAAGACAGACGGAGTCAAAATGTCATGCATCCAATTCTTTGTATGCGGTATTATTTCCATTGTGCCCATGTTTGCCACTGAGACTCCTGTTTTATCCGATATTTTGGACTGCTGGATTCCTATTTTATATGCGGGAGCCTTATCCTGCGGAGTGGCCTATACCCTGCAGATTATCGCCCAAAAAG
The DNA here is from genome assembly GCA_959021945.1 of uncultured Eubacteriales bacterium. Taxonomy (GTDB): domain Bacteria; phylum Bacillota; class Clostridia; order Peptostreptococcales; family Anaerovoracaceae; genus Hominibacterium. The sequence continues at coordinate 7,229 of CAUEYG010000044.1, forward strand.
ACACAGAACCTACTGTGGCTTCCTTGCTTTTAAGTCTGGAATCCGTATTTGCTGTTATTGCCGGAGTCATTATCCTGCAGGAACATATTTCCCTGAGAGAGCTGATTGGCTGCGCTGTTATGTTTGCTGCTATTATTATTGCTCAGCTCCCTTCCAAGGAAGACCGGCTGCCTGCTAACCGATGAAAAAAGGAGATTGTTATGATTACAAGAGAAGAAGCTTTGGAACTGCTGAAAAAATATAATAAAGAAGAGTTCCATATCAAGCACGCTCTTACTGTTGAGGGCACCATGCGATATTTTGCGGAAAAGCTGGGCCATGACCCGGAATACTGGGGTCTTGTAGGTCTGCTCCATGATATTGATTTTGAAATGTATCCTCAGGAGCACTGTATCAAAGCGCCTGAGCTGCTAAAAGACGGTGGCCTGGATGACGCCTTTATTCACTCCGTATGCTCCCATGGATATGGGCTTTGCTGCGATGTGGAACCCACTCATGAGATGGAAAAAGTTCTTTTTGCCACTGACGAATTGACCGGACTCATCGGAGCCTGTGCTTTAATGCGCCCGTCCAAGCGCGTCCAGGATATGGAAGTGACATCTGGGAAAACGAAATTTAAAGACAAAAAATTTGCAGCAGGATGCTCCCGGGAGGTGATCCGTCAGGGCGCAGAAATGCTTGGCTGGGACCTGGATCAACTGTTTCAGGAAACCATTTTGGCCATGCGCACCTGCGAACAATAGGAGCAGGCCATGGAATACCAAGAAAAACTACAGCAGCTGGAACAAATCATCAAAGGATACGGCAAAATGGCAGTTGCCTTTTCAGGGGGTGTGGACAGCACCTTCCTACTTTTATATGGACATCGGATTTTGGGCGATCAAATCATTGCCGTTACATTTCGTGCGCCTAACTTTGCCCCGGATGAAATTTCCTACGCCCGGCAGCTGTGCCAAAAAGAGCACATCCGCCACATGGAAATTGAATTTGGAGACGAGCTGTTCGCTTCTTTTCTCCACAATCCGCCTAATCGCTGCTACATTTGTAAAAAGGCGATTTTCTCTCAGCTGAAAGAAAGGGTTTCCTCTCAATATCCCGGTTTTATTGTAGCAGACGGTACCAATCTTGATGATGTCAAAGACTACAGGCCTGGAAGGCAAGCCTTGGAGGAGCTTTCCATTTCAAGTCCCC
>CAUEYG010000045.1 GCA_959021945.1 uncultured Eubacteriales bacterium
CAGCCAGTTGAAGTGCCGCAAGCACGTTTAGAAATTACCGGAAAGATTCAAAAAAATATTTTCCACCATATAAAAACCCCCGATTCCCAGGGGTGGAATTCGGGGGGTTCCACGGCAATGTGGTTTGAGCGTTCCTCGTTGGGATTAGGTCTCCTTTTTTTTTGGGAAATGTGGTGCTCTTCTAGCTTTCTTAAGACCGTATTTCTTTCTTTCCTTCATTCTGGAATCTCTTGTTAAGAATCCAGCTGCTTTTAAAGCCGGTCTGTAGGCATCTCTGTCAGCTTCACACAGAGCTCTTGAAATACCGTGTCTCAGGGCTCCTGCCTGACCTGTGTATCCGCCGCCGCTTACGGTAGCAATTACATCAAATTTGCCTTCACATCCAGCAATTTCAAACGGTCTTTTTACCTCTCTTTTCACGATTTCCATTGCAAGATAATCGTCCAGAGCTTTTCCGTTTACAGTTACATTTCCAGTACCAGGGATTAATCTCACTCTAGCAACTGAAGACTTTCTTCTTCCTGTTCCATAATATTGCGTTTTTGCCATTGTTCAATTCCTCCCTTCTTTAAATATCCAGAGTTTCCGGTTTCTGCGCTGCATGATCGTGTTCCGGTCCTGCATAAACCTTTAACTTCTTATACATCTGTCTGCCCAGCTTGCCGTTTGGCATCATGCCCTTAACAGCATGCCTTACTACCTCAGTCGGATGCTTTACCATTAACTGCTCGAACGTAACTTCTCTCAGACCGCCTGGATATCCAGTATGTCTTTTGTAGATCTTTTCTTTTCTCTTCTTGCCTGTTACTTCTACCTTCTCAGCATTGATGATGATTACATAATCACCACAATCCACATGAGGAGTGTAAGTCGGTTTGTTCTTCCCTCTGAGAATTGCCGCAACTTGCGAAGCCATTCTTCCCAGGTTCTTGCCTTCTGCGTCTACCACGTACCATTTACGTTCAACTTCATGAGGCTTTGCGATAAATGAACTCATTTTCTTTTCCTTTCTACCTACTAGGATCCAAAGATCGGGTTCGGCCCTGTCTACTGGGATCCCAAGGATCTGTTTCGACGAACTAAAACTTTTAGCCGCACTGGCCCGGACGGATTCCCATCCTGCTCATACGAAAAACTTGCCGCTCTTGCGGCAACGCAATCATTTTACACTGAAAACCATTTAAAGTCAAAGGTTTTTTGCGGTGCATCTCTCTTTTTACCAGATCGTTTCGTATTATGAAACGCCATGGTTATATGATAAAACAGCAGCCATTGACGAATAAAATATTCAGAATTATTATAAATTCAGATAAAGGGCAAGGAAAAAGAAACAAGATAAATAGACTAAAACAATAAGGAGGTAATGGATTATGTTAAATGTTAAAACAGGGACAAGCATAAATGCAAATGGGGCAGCAGCAGGAAAAGAAGCTGCTGATCAGGTAAAGGCAATTGCCAAAGATATGAATATGGCTTTTGTATACAGCGGTGTACAGTATGACCAGAAAGAGCTTCTAAACGCAATTTCTACAGAGCTTCCGGGAGTGCCTTTAATTGGCAACACATCGTTTACAGGCGTTATTACTCAGGATGGATTTATTTCCAGCCATGACGGCTTTGTAGGCATTATGGGAATTGCAGATCCGGATTTAAAAGTAGGAGTAGCAGGTATGCCAAAAGAAGGCACTGCCAGAGAAACAGGCAGAAAGGTTGCTCTCCAAGCACTGAAAAATGCCGGAACCAGTGCAGCTCCTGATTACTTTTATATGTCAGCACCTTCCGGTCAGGAAGAATACTATCTCAAAGGAATCACAGAAGTAATTGGAAGAGTTCCATTCTTTGGCGGTAGCGCTGCGGACAACACCATCACAGGGCAGTGGCTGATTTACACAGATCAAATAGTAACTGCTGACGGCGTATCTGTTGCATTTTTCTACACAGACAAGCCTTTTGCCAATAAATTTACAGGCGCTTATCATGAAACGGATAAAATGGGAATTATCACAAAAGTAAAAGATGACAGAACGCTGGTTGAAATTGACGGCGTTCCGGCCCTTGAAAAGTATTGCCAGTGGACTGGTGCAAAGAAAGAAGAAATTGCTGGAGGAAATCTTTTATCCTATGCCATTACAAAGCCCCTGGGGGTTAAGGACCGTCTCGGCGATCTCACCGCTATCCGCCACCCAATGAACGGCAATGATGACGGTTCCATGGCAATCGGAAACAATCTGGCAGTAGGTACTGCCGTTATTTTGGAAGAGGCCAGTGTAGACGAACTGATTCAGGCTGTGGGAAAAACATTGAAAGAACTGCAGTCTAAGCTGCCTGGAGAGATCGGCGCACTTCATTTGGTTCACTGCGGCGGCAGAAGGGCTGGCATTGACAGCAGAATTAACGAGGTTGCCCAACAGGTAAAACAGACCATTGGAGATATTCCGTTCATTATGGAATTTACCTTTGGAGAATATGGATATGAAGACGACGGAAACAACACTTGCGGCGGCTTGATGCTGTCCTTTACAGCATTTGGCAAATAGAGCCGGGTAAACGAAAGGAGATTAATACAATGAAAATGATTATCAACGGAAAACTGACAGACAGCGTAAGCGGAGCTACCTTTGATGTAATTGCACCTGCTACCGGAAAAGTAATTGACAGCGTGCCAAAGGCCACAGCAGAAGATGTTGAAAAAGCTGTTGATGCGGCAGTAGCTGGGCAGAAAGTATGGGAACAAGTTCCTATTTCCGAAAGAGCAGAAGTTTTGTACAAATTCTTAGATATTGTAGCGGCTAATAAGGAAAGCCTGGCTCAAACTTTATCAGCTGAAAACGGCAAACCAATTAATGAGGCTCGGGCAGAAATCGGCAATATTAAAATTGGATTTTCAGGATTTATTGAACATGCCAAACATTATTACGGCTCTATCATTCCTCCGGGAACAGAAGCCGGACAGGATCATCACATGCAGCTGGTTACCAGGGAACCAATTGGGGTTGTAGCATGTATCATCCCCTTCAACTTTCCTTGTGATTTATACGACCAAAAAGTGGCTCCGGCTCTGATGATGGGAAATGCAGCCATTGTACTGCCTTCTTCCGATAACCCGCTGACCTTAATGCGTCTGACGGAAATGCTGGTAGAAGCCGGTGTACCAAACGGCGTTATTCAATGTCTGACAGCTCCCGGAGCTGTTAAGAGCACTGCAGTAGCTGATCCAAGAGTACATCTGGTAACCCTAACCGGCAGTACTGAGGTAGGAATTGACACTGCTAAAATCGCTGCCGGTAATTTGACTCATACGGCCCTGGAGCTAGGCGGCAACGATGCCTTTATCTTGCTGGAAGACGGCGATGTCGATCTTGCTGTAGAAGAAATGGTATGGGGGCGTATGTACAATACTGGTCAGGTATGCTGCGCCAGCAAGCGTTTCCTGGTTCACAATTCTCTGAAACAAGAATTTGCAGATAAATGCGTTGCCAGAATCAAGGAGATGAAAGTAGGTATGCCGGACCAAGAGGATACACAAATTGCCTGTCTCATCAGTGAAAAAGCTGCCATTAAAGTGGAAAAAGAAGTTGAGAAGACAGTAGAACAGGGCGGAAAAATTGTACTGGGCGGACACAGGAACGGAGCCTTTTATGAACCGACCGTTATTGTCGATGTACCAAAGACTGCCGATGTAGCCAAGGACATGGAGATCTTTGGACCTGTTGTGCCGATCATTGGTTTTGACACCGATGAGGAAGCCATTGAAATTGCCAACAATTCCTGCTTTGGGCTTTCCAGCTGCGTATTCTCCAAAGACCAAAAACGTGCGTTCAAAGTGGCCAAGGCCATGGAGGCAGGCGGCGCTGTCATTAATGGGGCCAGCTTCTTCAGAGCTTTTGAGATGCCATTTGGCGGATGGAAACACAGTGGAATCGGGACAGAGGGTGTTATGTGTACATTCAATGAAATGACCAGAGTGAAAAATATTGTTCTTAAAAACATCTTCTAAAAAGTTTTTTTCAGGACGGCATAGCGGACAAGCTGTGCCGTCTTCCATTTTTGGACTTTTTTACACCTGTACACTAAAAAACAGCGTGCACTTTTGGCGATCACGCTGTTTTTTCATATCATCTTATTTATGTATCTTGAGCTCCTCTTTTTACAGAGTCAGAGACGGTGCGGAGTAAGTACGAGCTGCCAGTTCGGAATCCAGCATGTACAGACCTTTCGCATCGCTTCCAAACAGACCAAATTTGTTGACCAGATTATCGGCCGTATCTTCTTCTTCCGCTTGCTCCTTTACAAACCAGTCAAGGAACTGCATTGTACGGAAATCCTTGTCCTGATATGCTGCATCGTAAATATTGTGAATCAGCCCTGTTACATAGCGTTCATGGTCTGCAGCCACTTTGAGCGGATCAATGAATTCTTTAAATTCCTTGTCCGGCTTTGCCACTGCTTCTAATGTAACGGATACACCATTTTGCTGCAGATATTCCATAAACAAAATAGCGTGATCTCTTTCTTCCTGAGCCTGAATTTTATACCAGTTATTGAACCCATCTAAACTCTGATCTTTATAATAGTTTGCCATATCTAAATACAGATATGCGGAATAAAACTCTTTGTTCACCTGATCATTTAATAATTCAATTACTTTTTTTGATAACATATTATTTACCTCCTTCATTCCCCGCTTTAAAAAAACATTTCTTTTATTTATACCACAAATTTTAAAATCATAACAGTCTTTTATCCAACATATCCCATGCTTCTAGAAATATTCAAAGCTACTTGTTTTACATATCGGGCAGTATCTTCTATCCGATCATCCGTCAATACCCTTACATCACCACTGGCACAGATAGCGGCGATAATATCTCCCCGGTAATCATAAATAGGAGCCCCAATGCAGCGATGTCCCATTTCAAATTCCTGATCGTCTATGGCCCATCCTTGTTTTCGCACCTTTATCAATTCTTCGTGGAGCTCTTGAATACTCGAGATCGTATTTGGAGTAAATTTTGTGAAGCTGCAATTTTTCATCCTGGTTTCCAGCTCTTCTTTGGAATAATTGGAAAGAAGGCATTTTCCCAGGGAAGAGCAATATGCATGCATACGCAGCCCAATCTGCGAGTACATCTTTACAGTGGAACTCAGGTCCATTTTCTCAATATAAACCACATAATCGTCTTCCAGTACGCCCAGATACGAGGTCAGCCCCAAGTGACTGGTAATTCCAATAATATAGGGGCGCGCCTCTGTCTGCAGTTCCAAGCTGTTGATATAGCAGCTGACTGCTTCGATTAGCTTTAGGCCAATTTTGTAAGCCCCTGATTCTGTCCGCTCCACATAATTTCTGCGGGCCAGTGTGGCGAGCAGCCTATGGGTGGTACTTTTATGCAGGTCCACTCTCTTTGAGAGCTCTGTCACTCCCAACCCCTCTTGCTCTTCGGCAAGGACCTCAATAATATCTAAAACCCGATCAACAGACTGAACAATTTTATCTTCGCCGGATGCAGCAGTTCCCACTGATATCCCCCCTTATCGGCAATTAAAACAAAATTTCAAATACCCTCATAAAAATAAATCCCCCGCTTTGTTAAGAAAGAGCAGCCTGAAATACAGGCTGCTCGAGCAATCTATCTTTTGTTATTAAAGTTAATTACATCATCCCCGGCATTCCGCCGCCCATTCCTCCCATAGGAGGCATTGCTGCGCCTTCTTCAGACGGAGCATCTGTCACACCTGCCTCTGTAGTCAGAAGCATTGCGGATGCGGAAGCTGCATTCTGCAGTGCGGATCTTGTAACCTTAGCCGGGTCAACGATACCGGCATCCATCATATTCATATATTCTTCGTTAGCTGCATTAAAGCCTACGCCTGCATCGCTGCCGATTACCTTTGCCACAACAACGCTGCCTTCGAATCCGGCATTCTCTGCAATCTGTCTAACAGGCTCTTCCAGAGCTCTCTGGATAATAGCTGCTCCAGTCTTTTCATCCCCTGCCAGGTCCTTTACATATTTAGCCACTGCCGGAATTGCATTGGCCAGAGCTACACCGCCTCCGGATACGATCCCTTCTTCCACTGCTGCCTTTGTAGCGTTAAGGGCGTCTTCGATTCTCAGCTTTCTTTCTTTCAGCTCTGTTTCTGTTGCAGCGCCTACCTTGATAACGGCTACGCCACCGGACAGTTTGGCCAGTCTTTCCTGGGTTTTTTCCTTATCAAAATCAGAAGTGCTTTCTTCGATCTGTGCTTTCAGCTGGTGAACTCTTGCTTCGATTTCCTTGGCATCGCCGGCTCCGTCAACAATAACCGTATTTTCTTTATCAACTTTTACAGTTGCTGCTGTACCCAGCATATCCAGCGTTGCTTCCTTAATGTCGTATCCCAGCTCTTCGGAAATAACAGTACCGCCTGTTAAAATAGCGATGTCTTCCATCATAGCCTTTCTTCTGTCGCCGAAACCAGGAGCTTTTACAGCAACACAGTCAAAGGTTCCCTTGAGCTTGTTAACAACGATTGTAGCCAGAGCTTCCCCTTCCAGGTCTTCACAGATGATCATCAGCTTTCTTCCCTGCTGTACCACCTGCTCCAGAATTGGAAGCAGTTCCTGAATGTTTGAAATCTTTTTGTCAGTCAGTAAGATGTATGGGTTTTCCAAAACAGCTTCCATCTTTTCTGTATCTGTTACCATATAAGCGGAAAGATATCCTCTGTCAAACTGCATACCTTCCACTACATCCAGAGTTGTACCCATGGATTTTGCTTCTTCTACAGTAATAACGCCGTCTTTTCCTACCTTTTCCATAGCCTCGGCAATCAGCTTTCCGATTTCATCATCTGCTGCGGAAACAGCCGCTACCTGAGCAATACTGTCTTTGCTCTCTACTTCTTTTGACAGCTTTTTAATTTCTTCAACTGCTACGTCAACAGCTCCCTGAATACCTTTTTTCAATACCATTGGGTTTGCGCCTGCTGCAACGTTTTTAAAGCCTTCTCTAATGATGATCTGTGCCAGCAGCGTTGCTGTTGTTGTACCGTCACCTGCCACATCGTTTGTCTTTGTGGCAACTTCTTTTACCAGCTGCGCTCCCATATTTTCAACAGCGTCTTCCAGCTCGATTTCTTTGGCAATGGTTACTCCGTCATTTGTAATGAGCGGCGCTCCAAATTTTTTATCAAGAAGAACGTTTCTTCCTTTTGGTCCTAATGTGATTTTTACAGTATCAGCAAGCTGGTCAACACCTGCCTGCAGTTTTCTTCTGGCGTCTTCACCATAATGCAATTCTTTTGCCATTCGTCATTACCTACCTTTCCCTGATTACTCTACGATTGCTAAAACGTCTTTCTGCGTTAAGATCGTATATTCCTCACCCTGATATTTGATTTCAGTACCTGCATACTGAGAGAAGATTACAGTATCACCTGTTTTCACTTCCATTTTTTCATCTTCTGTTCCAGGTCCCACTGCAACGATCTCTGCCATCTGCGGCTTTTCCTTTGCCTGGCCCGGCAGTACGATTCCGCTGGCAGTCTTTTCTTCTGCTTCTAATCGTTTAATAACTACTCTGTTGCCCAAAGGCTTAATTCCAAAACTCATAGTTTCATCTCCTTCGCTTTATCGTTATTTTATCATTCACAACTTGTTAGCACTCACTCTTTTCGAGTGCTAACTATAATTTAATACTTTCACTCTCAGTTGTCAACAGGTTTTTTACTTTTTTTGTGAAAGAATTTCTCACTTTTTTTCTCTTATGTAATAAAACAAATATTGCTGTGCAAAGCCTCCGTATTCTCCAAAAGTATGCTCTGCAAAGTCAGCAATATCCTTAGGCGATTCCAGAGAATATAGTTCCTTCATCACTTTTTTAACCCATACGTCTACAGGAAAGCTGTTGTACTTGCCCATGGAGAACAACAGAATGCAGTTGGCCACTTTTGGCCCTACTCCGCAAAAATGCGTCACATAGTCAAAGGCTTGTTCCGAGGAAACGCCAGGCTCACCCATTGCTTTGAGCTGCTCCACTCCATCGCCTAATACCTGTCTGGCTGTGCCGATGATATATTTTGCCCTGTAGCCTAATTTACATACATCCAGATCCTCCGGCTCTAAACCTGCCAGATCTTCCGGTTGGGGAAAGGAGTAATAGGTCCTGCCCCGAAAACTGCCCGCTTTCTGTCCAAAATTCTCGCAAAGAGAGTTAATACACTTTTTAATCCGGGGGATATGATTGTTCTGGGAAATAAGAAAGGACAAAAGCGTCTCCCAAGGCTCTTGTCGCAACAAACGAATTCCGCTTCCATGTACAATGGCATCTTTTATCAAGGAATCTTTTTCAGACAAGCAGGTTTTTATCTTGCCGTAATCACGGTCCAAATCCAAATAGCCTTTCCAAAACCCTTCAAACT
>CAUEYG010000046.1 GCA_959021945.1 uncultured Eubacteriales bacterium
AAGATTCTTTTGTGACAGTTTCCTCTTCCTTTGCAGTGCTGGGCTCTGTGTTGGCCGTTTTGTCCTGAGCCGGTTCTGTGCTTTGCTCTTTTTCCTGAGAAGGGCTGCTGGCAGCAGAGCTTTCCCCTACAGTGCTATCAGTTCCCTGAGTGCCTTCCTCTGCCTGTACTGTTAGAGGAAATGCCCCTATGATCAATGTAAGAGCTAAAAGCATGGCTAACATTTTTTTCGTTTTTTTCATAAGATCTTTGGTATAGTACCTTGAACCTCCTTATCGTGAATTTCTCAACTTGCATCTAAACCAATATAACATACTCACAGCCATTTTACATTAAGGAATTCTTAACTTTTCCTTACCAGCAAAGGCTCTAGGCTAATCCATGTGAATCAATAAAATCATGGAACGTATGCTTTCCTGCCTTGATTTTCTTAGCCCGCGACAGAAAGAGCCAGATGCTCAGACCTGTGAAAACAAGGAAAATGGCCAGGAGCATAAAGTAACAAGGCGCTAAGTTTACCTCATCCCCGGAAATGGTGCTGCGGAAACCAACTACTGTATAGCTGAAAGGCAGGAACGGGTTAATATCCGCCACAAAATCACCGGACAGCTCAATTGGATAAGTCCCGGCAGAGCCTGCCAGCTGCACGATCATGAAGACCAGCATAATAAAGCTTCCCACCCGGCCCAAGAGCGCGTTGAAGAAATTCATCAGCGACATAAAGGCCAGGGCTGCAATACAGGAAAGGAAAATCGTGTTTTTCCAGTCAACTGGCTCAAAGCCACAGATTTTACTGAGGAGCAGCAGCATAACGAGAGCCATTCCAATGGCCAGAGGATAGAGCACGACTGCTTTGCTGAGCCACCAATTAAATCCTGATGTAAGAGTACCCCGGTACTTTGTCAGCGGGTACATGAGGCAGAAGGCCAAAGCGCCTACCCACAGAGCTACAGACATCATATAGGCTGCCATAGCATGGCCGTTGTCCGGCACCGAATGCTCTTCTGTGCCATCTAACTGAACTGGATTGGCCATCATGTCAATAGAGTCGTCATTAGCTTTATTTTCCGTTACATTCTTCGAACCGTCGGCCAACCCATCTTTTAGATCAGAGGTGCCGCTCTGCAGCGCTGTCAGCCCGCTAGCCAGAGTACGGGAACCATCTGCAAGAGCCAGAGAACCGCTTTGTAGCTGGTCTGCTCCATCCTTTAGATCTGCGCTGCCTGCGTTAAGGCTGCCGGAATTTTCCGTCAGCTCCTTTGTTCCCTTGGAAAGCTGCTTGATTCCTGACTGCAAGGTATCTGACCCTTTTCCGATTCCCTGTGAAAGGCTGCTGATTCCAGTGCCCACATCGCCGGCTCCCTTTTGCAGAGCTTCATTCTTTTGGGCAAGAGTCGACAAGCCTGTGGAAACGCTGGAAACTCCGGAAGTATAATTTTTTACACCTGGCAGTAAAGACTGGTCTACATTTTGCTGCAGCTCTGACAAGCCTGTATAAAGGCTGCTGGCTCCGGGAACCAGCTGGTCCTTAAGAGCTGTATTCACATCTTTAAGGCCTGTAAGAAGACCTTCCACCCCTTGTCCGGTGGCTACTTGCAGCTCTGCATACTTGCTGTTAAGGGTTCCTGACAAACCTTTGATCTGCTCCAGGGCCTGATCATTAGCTTTGACAGAGGCCGTCTTTTTTACAGTTGTCTTTACATCAATCTGATCTATTTTAGACTGAATGGCGGAAATTTGCTCTCTTTGTTCATCCGATAACTCTGTTTTCTTTAATTCATCCAGCTGCCCCTGCACTGCATTGAGTTTTTCCTGAGCAGAGCTATCCCGTTCTTCCACCGTATTGGAGGCAGCAGTTGGAGCATAGCTTTGAATCAATTGGTTCAGCTTACTCAGACCCTTTCCTAATTCTTGCATAGAGGAAGTCAGATCAGAGACTTGAGACTGGGCTCCTGACAGGCTGGAACCTACTTGCTTCTGCATTTGCTGCAGACCTGAGGAAAGCTCCTTGCTTCCTGATGTTAATTGTGCGGCCCCTTCTGATAAAGAGGTCATTCCATTGTTCAGCGTGTCGTTATTGGCAATCAGCTGTGCTGCGCCGTTTTTTGCTGATGTGACCCCTGCAGTATAAGCGGAGATGCCCTCTTTTAGTGAAGCAGAACCTTTTTTTAGCTCCGATGCCCCGGAACTTACCTGTTGTTTAAAGCTGACAACACCGCTTCCCATTTTATTGACCCCGGAATCCACAGATTTAACGCCTTGGGTATAAGCGGAAATGCCGTTTTTCAGCTGGCTGGCTCCGTCAGAAAGGGCAGAGCTGCCAGAGGCCAGGGTCCCTAATCCGGTTGTAAGCTGACTGTTTCCTGTAATAAGCTGTTGTTCCCCGTCCAACATATCGTCAGTGCCCTTTACTGCATCATCCATTCCGTCTGCAATTTCATCAAATCCATCAAAAACAGCAGCTGTATAGGTCCTGGAAACTTCTTCCGAAACACTGGCTCTAATCTTTTCCATGGCTGATGTGGCCAACTTACTGGCAATATAATTAGTGCCTGGATTGGTTTTGTATTTTAGTTCCATGTCCTTTGGCTGATCATCCATTACAGTAGCTGCATTGGCTGAAAAATCTTTCGGAATCGTAATGGTCATATAATATGTGGTATCCTGCAGACCCGCTTCTGCGGTTTTGGCGTCTACAAAATGAAAATCCAGTTCGCTGTTTTCCTTTAGATTGTCCGCCAGATCCTTGCCCACAGAAAGGGTTTCCCCCTTATATGTAACAGGCCGGTCTTCGTTGACCACGGCTACCGGAAGCTCAGAGAGCCTTCCGTAAGGGTCCCACATAGAAGCAAGGAATAGGGTGCTGTAAATACTTGGTATCAACAAAATGACAGCCAGCGCTAAAGTAAGCACCGGATTCAGACATAACCCCTTTAACTCTCGTTTTATCATAAAAATCTCCCCCTTTGTTCCATTCTTTTTCATTGTATTTATCAACAAAATATATTATAATAGACACTCTGATGTTTTACAAACATTAAATCTACAATACTATGTCTATTTATACACATAAAAGCCAGAAATGACGCGTATTTTTTTGGCGTGAAAAAGTTGTTTATTTCAGTTAATTCAGTATTTGAGAAAGTGAGAAAAGGGAATGGCACAAAAAACAGACCGCAGAGTCAGGAGGACAAAGGGGCTGCTGCAGAGCAGTCTTTTGGAACTGATGAAAACAAAACCTGTTAATAGCATTACGATTAAGGAATTGGTAGACTTTGCAGACATTAACCGTTCCACTTTTTACTTGCATTATCACAGCATTTATGAAATCCTGGAGGAGATGGAGCAGGATCTGCTGGATCAGGTCTGCCAAGTGTTTGACCAATATCCGGATGATTACAATGAAGAGGATTCCTTTCCCTTTATCAGCGCTATGCTGCGCATTGTCTTTGATAATATGGAGACCTGCAATATTCTCTTGAGTCCTAAATATGACACAGGCTTTACTGAAAAAGTACAGGCCCTCCTGGATCAAAAAGTGGCGGAACGGATGCAGCATGTCTTGGGCAGTGATTTTAAGGTTTCCAGCTACCTCTCCTCTTTTTATATTGCAGGCTGTATGGGAATGCTCCAGACCTGGCAGTTTGATGAAAACAGGCCAAGCCCTGAATATATGGCCCGGCTCTGCTATGGGTTAATTATGAATACTGTAAAACAGATGAAACAGGCGGCCAGCGAGCAGAGGGCGCCTTGGGATGAAAGGGGAGTGTGCAATGGGTAACAAAATTGTTTCAGGAGCAGCACTGGCTGCAGGCCTTTTCCTTTTGGCCGATGGGCTGTTTTTAACGGCTATAACTAATTTCAACACAGGAAACATCCTGGTGCTCCTGGCAGGCGTCTTGTTTACTGCATATGGGATTTGGCATAAAAAAATAAGGGAGAAAACGGCAGGCGGCGTACTGCGTATTGTAAAATATGTGATCATAGCAGTGCTCCTTGCAGAACTTTGCCTCATTGGATTTCTGGCATACATGGGCCATAGAGACTCTGTAAGCTATGAAGAGGATGCCCTTGTTGTTTTGGGAGCTGCTGTTCATGGCGATCAAGTATCCCGCTCTCTGGCCCATAGACTGGATCGGGCGGCAGAATACGCTGAAAAAAATCCCGGCGCAGTCATTGTGGTCACTGGAGGGCAGGGGCCCCAGGAAGATGTTACAGAAGCAGCTGCTATGGAAACTTACCTGATTGGGAAGGGAGTTTCCCGTGAAAGAATGATCAAGGAAGAACGTGCGACCAGCACGTATGAAAACTTTAAATTTTCCTTTTCACTGCTTCGTGACAAGTTTGGCGACTCTTATACTTGTGCATATATTACCAATGGATTTCATTTGTACAGAGCAGGGAAAATTGCAGATTCGGCTGGGGTACAGGCCCAGGGACTGGGCGCTGCAACAGATTGGTATATGGCCCCGGCTTCTTATCTGAGGGAGTCTCTGGCGCTGATTAAATTCTGGCTGTTGGGACGATGAATGGTTTCCATAGAGCATAAACAAAAGACCGGGTGGCGGCAGAAAATTTTCTGCTAATACCCGGTCTTTTGTAGTTCTTATAGCATATAGCCTGTTATTCTTCTGATTCAGACTGTACGATCACTTTGGAAGAATCTCCTTTTACTGCCTGATCCAAAGCAGCGGCGGCTAGCTGCTTAAAGGTGATCCAGGAAGTGCTGGCTCCTGTCACTGCATCAATATCCTCTGCATTGCCCACCTCTAAAAGCTCAGCAGCATATGTTCTGGTATACAAGTTAGGATAGGTTCCGGCAATGGACTCCATATTGCGCATATAATTCATATCCCAGGACTTAATAAAGCCGCTTTCATTTTTCGCATTATATTCCACTGTAACTAACTGTCCGTTGCTGACACAAATGGAAACAAACTCTTTCCAACCATGAGCGTAGTCAGACATTTCCGCTGAGTAATAACCATCCTGTAGCGCCTCGTCCTTATTGCCGCAGCCGGTAAAGCCAACGCATAGGAGGACAGCAGCTAAAAGCAGGACTGTGCTTTTTTGCAGTAATCGTTTCATTTTCTTTCCCCTCCTCTACTATTTTTTTAAACGGAACTGTGCGGCTAAGGTACGCAGGTTTTCCGCCTGTCTTTCTAACAGGTTGCTGGCACGAGAACTCTGTCCGCTCACTTCAATATTTCGATCTGCAAGTTCTGAAATAGATCGAATTTCCTCGAGCATCTTTTCCAGAGATTCTTTTTCTTCATCCACAGAGCTTGATAGCTTTAAGGTCAAGTCCGCTACCTGCTGGGAAATATCTGCGATCTCCGTCATAGAGCCGGCAGTTTTTCTGGCCAGTTCAGAACCTTCTTCCACTGCGGTTCTGGAACTTCCCACGATCTGTGAAGCTGATTGAGCAGACTCTGTCGTCTTTGCGGCCAAGGCGCGAACCTCATCAGCAACAACAGAAAATCCTTTGCCGGCCTCTCCTGCCCGGGCGGCTTCTACTGCAGCATTGAGGGCAAGAATATTTGTCTGGAAGGCAATGTCTTCCAGGAACTTGTTGATCTTTGTGATTTGATCAAAGTTCTTTTTAATTTGTTCCATAGAATCCAGCAGGCTGTGCATCAGCTCATCCCCGTGAGTGAGCCTTTGCTCTGTTTCACCCATGAGATCACGGGCCTGCTGTGTGTTGTCACTTACATCTATAATATTTCTGGAAATAGTATCAGCTCCGGCGGACAATTGGTTGACGCACTGGGCCTGCTCTGCGGAAGACTGGTCTACCATTTGCGCATTGTCTGAAACCATTTTCGATGTTTCAAGAAGGAGTCCTACAGAAGACTGAATCTCGCTCATAATTTCATTGAGCGCATTGGAAATATGGTCAAGTGACTGCTTCATGGCAATAAAATCACCCTGAAATTCTGTTTCTGTACGGATGTTCAGGTTCCCTTTTGCCAATTCCTCCAGAACAGTTCCTAACTCAGTAATATAAGCGTTGACGCTGTGGACGGTTTTTTGCAGTGCAAGGGATAAGGTTTCTGTTTCATCCTTACTGTGCACAATTTCAACCTCTGTTTGCAAATCACCCTGGGCCAGGGCGTCAATTCGCTTTGTTACCTTTCCTAAAGGCCTGGAAATTGTTCCGGCGAATCTTGAGGTCACAATAGCGGCAACAAGCACCATGACTAAAACAACCAGCAGCCCAATCAACATACTGCGATTCACAATTCCCATAAAGTCGCTGGAATTGGCATAGACTGCCATGGACCAATGGGTTCCCCGCACCGGTGCATAGGAAATAAGCAGTTTGTCGCTGCCTGAGCCCAGTGGCATGGAGCCGATTTCACCGCTGATCATTTTATTGGAAAGTTCCTGAGCCTCTTCTCCGCCAGGGAAATGGTCTTTTAAAAGGACCTTTTCACGAATTAAATCCTTTTCCTGAGCTGCCATAATACTGCCCTCATCGTTGATGATGATAGCCTGACCGGTGATGCCTACATTAATATTAGCTAGTACATCATTGATCATATCGTACTTATAGCTTCCTACTAAGTAATACAAAAAATTTCCGCTGGAATCTACAACAGGAGTTCCTACGGCAAGTTCAAGATCATCGTTTCTGACCCTGGTATCATCAATTACTAGGGTTTGGGTCTGCTCTAACAGAGTAAACATTTCCTCGTTTGCAAGGGTGGAAGGGCATTTATTGACCCCTTCAATATATTTCCCCTCAGCATCGTAAAGGCCGATCCAAACGAACTCAATGCCAGTTTCCAGATGTTTTAATATAGCCTGGCGGCTTTTGGCAGTACTTTGAGGATTTTTCAATGCGTTATTATCCGCAGCAGTTAAAATTCGGTCGCCTAAAATGTGAAGGTTGCTCTCAACAGCCTGTGAAGCGATCTTTGCCATTGGTTCCAACGTATCCAGCAAAACAGAGTTGGTCAGGATTCGCATAGAACCAACCATTACAATGGAAAGGACAATAGCTAGAGAAATCATAATAATGGTAGTGGTCATAATAATTTTATGCCTGATTCCTGATTTGGGAACTTTCCCTCTGTGCTTCCATTTTGCTAATAATGATTGTTTTCCCTTTTTGTTTTCGGGTTCCTTTATAGGGCCCATGTTACTTCCTCCTGGATCTTTGAATTTCTGTAATCCCGTTTTACCCATGATATTGACTGTGTTTTGACACATAACATTATGATTATACAAGTTTCTCACGAGGTTTTCAACCATATTACCAATCAGATACAAAAAGCAGCCAATTTGTAAAAATAGGAATTTTATAGTATAATAAGAAAAAACAGTTGAGAAAGGAAACGGAAAGATAAATGTGGAAAGAGAGCTACCGCCTTGGAATTGAATCAATCGATCATCAGCATATGGAACTGTTTCAGGTGACAGACCGACTGCTGGCCGCTATTGAAAATCAGGCTCAGGAGGGAGTGTTCCTTGAAATTATCACGTTTCTCAAAGAATATGCAGTAAAGCATTTTCGCGAGGAAGAGGCTTATCAGGAATCCATCCATTACAGCGGTCTCAAAGCGCACAAACAGGAGCACCAAAAATTTACGCACACAGTACTTGACTTTGAAGAAAAACTGATTAGCAGCGACTTTGATCTTTCTATTATTAAGGACCTGGCAGGGACTCTGACCGCATGGCTGACTTATCATGTGGCAGGTGAAGACCAAAAGATCACTGCAGGGGAAACAGCCCATTCCAACAAAGAGCAGGGGGCTTGTATTGATCTTGTTTCCCATACTGCATTTGAGGTTATGGAAACCATGGCCGGAGTGACCTTGAATCGGGTTTCAGCAATCGACGGACAGGATCCTAAGGTGCAAAACGGAATCCTGATTGATATTGGTTTTGTAGGGGATATCCAAGATCAGTTCCAATTCTACTTTTCCAAAGAACTGGCTTTTCATCTGATTGAGGCAATGACCTTTATGAAACCTTCGGAAATTGATGAAATCGTTACCTCTGCTGTATCGGAGATAACCAACATTACCTGCGGAAAGGCGTCTATTGCCCTGTCTGAAAATGGGACTGCATGTGATATTACTACGCCTTGTGCAAGTAGCGGCGCTGTGGAGATACAGGCAGCACAGGGAGTTCAGGTCAGCACCAGCGCAGGTGATCTGCAAATTTTTGTGGCATGAGAAATAGTAGTAGACAATATGGCTGATCTGGGTTATACTAAAATATATCAATAAAATAACAAGAAAACCGTGAGTGTAAGGAAGCTGGTGAGAATCCAGCACAGG
>CAUEYG010000047.1 GCA_959021945.1 uncultured Eubacteriales bacterium
TATTACCGTACATATGGGCTGCCTGTCAGCATTAGCCGATGTTCGAACAACTATGGCCCCTATCAGTTTCCGGAAAAGTTAATTCCGCTGATGATTATTAATGCCTTGCACAATAAACCGCTGCCTGTCTATGGAACTGGAATCAATGTACGGGACTGGCTGTATGTAGAGGATCATTGCAAAGCCATTGATTTAATCCTGCACAAGGGAAAGCCGGGAGAGATTTATAATGTAGGTGGCCACAATGAGATGAGAAATATCGATATTGTAAAGCTAATATGCGAAGAAATGGACGCAGGAGAAAATTTAATTACCCATGTACCGGACCGTAAGGGCCACGATCTGAGGTATGGGATTGACCCTTCTAAAATAGTTCGGGAATTGGGTTGGAAACCGGAAACTATGTTTCAGGAGGGAATCAAAAAAACAATACAGTGGTATCTTGACAACCAACAGTGGTGGCAAGAGATTCTCACAGCCCAATCCCGAAATTATAAAGAAACCATATTGTGAAAAGACAACTCTTGTGGTACGATAATACTAATTGATAAAGGGAGAAAAGAGGGTCATATGGACATAGAAGATATGGAGCTGAGGCTGCTGAAAGCGTATGATGAAATTAGGGCCCAGAATACCCAGATTGAACAGGACACTATCGCGCTGGAAGAGGAAATGAGAGATTCCCTCAGTGGAATTGACCGAGATATGTCATCTTATATTGAAGACATGCAACAGCAGATGAAAAATCTGGTTTCTGACTTGAAAAAAGATATGCAGGAGCAGGCGGAAGAATTCCGGGAAGACATCCGGGTTGATTTAAAAGCTTTGGAAACCGGCGATGAAATGGAAAAAGAGCTGAAAGAAGAAATGAAAACCATTCGAAAAGATTTTAAAATGGAAATTTCTGATATGAAGCGAAATTTGCAGTCATCTCTGCAGTATCTGGGCGAAACAGCAGAAATTACAATTGACGTGCTGCGGGAACGCTCTGATGAAGAGTTGGAGGCTTCACTGAAAGATATTTTGGCGAGGGCAAAGTCGCGGACCATGGAAGAGCTTATGGAGAAAAAATAACTTCATGGAACCGGGGATCATGATCAAAATAGGAGCTGCATATTTCCTTTTCATGAATCTAGCAGCTTTTCTTGCCATGAAAAGCGATAAGAAACGCGCTGCAGAAAGACGGTGGAGAGTTCCTGAAAAAAAGTTATTTTTAATAGCGCTTGCAGGAGGCAGCATAGGAACTCTGGCAGGTATGTGGAAATGCCGTCACAAAACGAAACATATGCGCTTTGTCATAGGCATTCCGCTTATTTTGGCTATGCAGGCGAGTGTCTGTCTTTGGGTGCTGTTTGGCTGATAGAGCCGGACATACCCCAGTATAGGGAGGTAAAGAAAGCATGAAAATCTATTGTTATTCTAAATGCACCACCTGCAAAAAAGCGCTTAAATGGCTGGATGAGCAGGGAAAAGAATATGAGCTGATCGACATAAAAGAAAGGAATCCATCAAAGGAAGTATTAAAAGATGCTTATGAAAAAAGCGGACTTCCATTAAAAAAGTTTTTTAATACCAGCGGTCTTAAGTATAAAGAACTTCATTTAAAGGATCGGCTGCCGTCCATGACAGAAAGCGAACAGCTGGAGCTTTTAGCCAGCGACGGCATGCTGGTGAAAAGGCCTCTGGTAATAAAAGATCATATTATACTTACAGGGTTTAAACAGGCAGAATGGGAAGAACGGCTGTAAGGGATAAAGAGGAAAGGAGATCCACATGAAAATCGGATTTGCAAAGAGAAGAGATGGTGCTCCAAAAGAAGATCGTACAAGAAGCCAGGACCGCAGTTCAAAACAGTTGCTGGGCGGGCTTGCAGTAATCGCTGCACTGCTTGCTGGAATTGCAGCAGCAGGGATAAAGCTGGTCCACAAATTCAAAAAAGAAGACAGGTAAAGCATACAAAGAAGAGGCTGACATGCTTAGACAAAATCTGGCGTGTCAGCCTCTTTTCCCTACTCCTCAGAAGGAGGATAATACCTGCCGCCGTTGCCCTGCTCAAACATTCCTCCTGCGGCAAGGGCGAAATGCAGCTTAGCGATGCCCAAGTCAACGAGATCGAACTTATAGGTATCCGGCACAGAGGCCCGCAGTATTTCATCTTGATATGTGAAATGGGGTTTTTGGGTATTTCGCGTGGAAGGCGCTTTTTGCACAGCCTTCATACCGGTTTTCAGCCAATCCGGCGCTTCCCCGGAAATCTCAAGCATTTCATCGGCAGTCTTTGTGGAACGATGGATAGCCTTTGTGATAATGCGCTCTTTTAACGTTTCCTCAGGAGGGACATTTCCAACAGTGATAACGCAGATCACCTCTTCTTCCGAACTTTTTCGAATGCTGGATTTATCAAAGGTGCCTCCCACCCAGCAGGTCCCCAGCCCCAGCACTGTAGATTCCAGAACCAGCAGCTCACCATAATATCCTGCCTTCTCCTTTAAGTTCTCATCTGTTTTTTGTCCCTTCATAATAAAAAGAGAGCGCACGCCTTTGAACATGCCGTAACTTTTTCCAATACCCGCAAATGCAAAGCTGCCGTTTTCCATGAAACGTATGGTCATCCCGGAACGCTGGTTGTATTCCTCAATCCTGCTTTTCAGCAGTGCGACTTTGTCTGCATCAATAGGCGTACTCAGATAGGTCCTTCTGGACTTGCGTTTTTCAATTGCCTGTGTAATGTTCATAGCTACCTCCAGTTATCTAAGCAAAACCATATCACAGTTTGGACGAAAATTCAACCTTGGGAAGAACCCATTTCTGTGATAAAATAATAAGGTATTAGGAAAATGCAGGAGTAACAGAAATGAGAAGACAAGTTGTACGAGGCATGAAAGATGCCATCCCCATTTGCGCCGGTTATCTGGCAGTAGGATTTACCTTTGGAATGGCTGCAGTGGCGGGTGGGATTTCACCTGGAGGCGCTGCGCTGATTTCGGTCACAAACCTTACATCAGCAGGCCAATTTGCAGGATTGACAGTCATTGTCGCTGCTGCGCCTTATTTGGAAATGGCATTGACTCAGCTGGTGATCAATTTGCGCTATGCGCTAATGTCGCTGTCCCTGTCACAAAAATTAGACCCTTCTGTTAACAGACTGCAAAGGTGCATCATTGCCTTTACCATTACCGATGAGGCCTTTGCCTTAGTCAGTACACAGGAGGGCAGGGTCAACAGACAATACATATATGGTATCATGATCGTATGCGTTGCCTCTTGGACCTTGGGAACCTTCTTTGGCGCTGTGGCCAGCGGGGCTCTGCCTCAAACAGTGAGCAGCGCCTTGGGTATTGCCATCTATGGGATGTTTCTGGCGATTATCATTCCGCCAGCCAAAAAACAAAGGTCAGTGACAATTGTCATTTTAGCCGCCATGCTTTTAAGCTCAGCACTTACTTGGCTGCCGGGACTAAAACAGATCTCACCGGGATTTGCCATTATTATCTGTACCGTAGCCGCGTCTGCTGTGGGAGCAGCGTTTTACCCGGTCAAAGAGGAGACATGCCCATGAGCTTTTATCTTTATGTACTGATTATGGCGGCAGTCACCTATTCCATTCGGATGATTCCATTGGTTTTGATGGACCGTCAAATAAAAAATACCTTTATTAAATCTTTTTTATATTATGTTCCATATGCAGCGCTGGCGTCTATGACGTTTCCGGCCATTTTCTTTTCCACCACAGAAACTGCTGCTGCACTGGCAGGATGTGCAGTTGCTGTATTCATGGCCTTTCGGGGAAAGGGACTGCTGCCGGTTGCTCTTGGCGCATGTATCACCGTATTTATAATGGAACAGGCAATGGCAGCCCTGTCTTAAAAAAAACAGCTGCCAGGGAGGAAAGAACATGAAAATATTAAAAAAAGCCAAAGAACGAACAGAAATGGATCGCACAGCCTTAAGAATGACTGTTGATGAAATGATTAAGTATGTAAGCCAATATGGCGATAAGGCCCTAATCGATTATAATCAAAAATTTGATCAATGCAGCAGGGAGCAGCTCCGGGTTTCCAGGGAAGAGATAGACAAAGCATATGAACAGGTATCAGAAGAGGAGGTGCAAGATCTGAAACGGGCTGCGGCCAATATCGAAGCCTTTGCAAAGGCTCAAAAAAATACTATGGGGAGTTTGGAAAACTTCTCTACTGAACCGGGAATCTGTCTGGGACACAAAATGATTCCCGTAGATTCTTGCTGCTGCTACGTGCCGGGGGGGAACTACCCCCTTTATTCAACAGCCCTTATGTTGGGAATACCGGCAAAGGTGGCGGGAGTAAAACGTATCACTGCCTGCTCGCCGGTTATAAAAGGGACAGGGAATGTCCATCCGAAAACTCTGGTTGCGATGGATATAGCAGGAATTCACGAAATTTACGCAGTGGGAGGAGCTCAGGCCATTGTTGCCTTTTCCTATGGGACAGAGCAAATTAAGCCGGTAAACTTAATTGTAGGGCCGGGAAACAAATATGTAACAGAGGCAAAGCGCCAATGCTATGGAAAGGTTGGGATCGACTTTGTAGCAGGGCCGAGCGAAGTGTTGATTATTGCAGACAAGCAAGCAAACCCGGAAATCATTGCTGCAGATTTGCTGGCTCAGTCAGAACATGATACAGAGGCCAAGGGTCTGGTTGTCACTACAGATGAGGCGTTGGGCAGATCCATCATGGAAGCAGTAGAAAGACAGCTGAGGTCCCTGGATACAAGAGATACTGCTATGAGTTCATGGCACCAGTTTGGAGAAGTTTTAGTTGCAGAAGACCTAGAGGAAGCCGTAAATTACGCTAACGATTATGCGCCGGAACATTTAGAGGTTCATGTGGATTCTGCTGAAATAACTGCAGTAACAGACAGTCTGAGAAATTACGGTTCCTTATTCATTGGAGAAAATACAGCCGAAGTCTTTGGAGACTATGCTTCCGGAACGAACCATACACTGCCTACGTCAGGTGCAGCTCGCTACACAGGAGGCGTATGGGTAGGAACATTTTTGAAAGTTTGTACCTGGCAGAGCATGACCCGAGAGGGCATGATGAATATAGCGCCTTTAGTATCAAACCTGGCCAGAGGAGAAGGCCTGGCAGGCCATGCCAGAGCTGCAGAGATTCGAATGGGAAAAGAGCTGCTATGACAAAAGAGAATAGAGAGAGATGATCATGAGAAGGGACTGCTGCATTAAGGGAAACAAATCTTGAGGCAACAGTCCCTTTGATATCAGCTTGCAGGAGTCAATTTTCCGCCGCCCGGCAGCCTGTATGTTTCTCCTTTTAGCCATTTATTCTTTTCATTATTGTGATCGTAGTAGAGCGTATATCCGTTTGAACGGATGTTGCCCATCTCACAATCTTCATTGATAAACTGGGTCAGATAGCTGTCGGCCGTCATCTCCCATGAACTGGTGGCGTCCAGAGAAACAGTGGAGGCGGATGCAGTATTTTGCTTGTTGATCGCACCAGTAAAGATACTTTTCTGGGTCAGATACAGAGAAGCGCTGCTGCTGGCATCACAGCTTATATCTCCCTGGAGCACCTGGTTGATGCCTTTCAGTGTAAAGGTTCCTCCGGCAGTCCTTCCGTTTTTCCGGTTTCCTGTAATATCGGCCAGTATCCCGCTGCTGTAATAAAGTGTAGAATCTTTTAATTCAGCGCGGGCTTTTATGCCGGAGGTCCAAAACATTGGCCCGGAAGAAGTGGTGGTCAGCTTAGAATTTGTAGCCTGGAAACGGGCGGATTTTTTCACCTTCTTATCAGAAACACTGGCAGCTGTCTTAGAAGAAAACCCAATCCCGCAATCACCTGCGCCCTGTAAGATACAATCTTCTAAAATAATTCGGTTTGGCCCTTCAATAGACGCAATCTGGCTTTTAGAGGTGTTGCCTGTGACGCCAGATGCGTAAACCCTTCCAGCTGAATAAATGCAAGGGCTGTCAACCCCTTCAGCGCTGACAGCAGTATCAGAAACATGGATATATCCCTGCCCCTGGTCTGCTAGAATAGGAGCGCTGTGTGCTCCTTTGGTTGTAATATTACTGTCAGAGGCTGTTAACTTCCCTCCGTAAGTAGCGTTAAACCCTCGCGAATACTCGCCGGTAGTATATAATTTTATATTGCTGGCAGTGATCTTTGTATTTTTCCCTGTGGCAAAGATTCCACTGGCTCCTGTGCCGCTGGAAGTAACCGTTGTACGGTCAACAGAAGCCGTACTGCCCCCGGAAACAGCCAAAACAGCATTGAGGCCATAGCTGCGGCTCTTCTCGTCATTGGTCGTATTGCCTGATTTTGTAAGAGTGCTGTCCTTGAGCTTTAGACTGCCGCTGTTTTCCACCAGTACAGTATTCAGATTAGAGATACTGGTATCATAATCCTGATCAACGGAATCCATTGATTTGTGATTGACTGTAAATACAGCCGATTGCTTACTATTTTCCGTTTCCCTACTTGCATCCGTCTCTTGGGTTGACTCCGTCTGCTTCACAAGCGCAATGGCAGTAACAAGATTGCCGTCAAGGGTGAGCTTTACCAAGTCTCCGCTGGACAATTCCGCAGGGTCCACAGCACTGGACAATTCGTATTCTAAAATACTGCCATTGGAGGTAAAACTCCCTGCCGAATCTTGAGAGCCGGTAGTCTCGGAACTGTCAGACTTGTCCGAACCCGCAGCTGAGCTATCCTTTGACTGCGTGTAAGAGCCTGCTTCTATTGTAATCTTTGATTTATTGATTTTTTTAATGATTCCATAGGCATGGCTGTCCCTGCAGGCTGTCATAGCCAGGACCAGGGATAAAAGGGAAAGTAGCGTAAGGACTTTTTTCAGCTTACCCATTTTAATCTCCTTTATTTCCTATAATGCCTATATTTTAATCAAAGATTGTGTTATTCCCATGGAAAACGCGAGAAGGGTACATGGTTATTTTCAGCAAAACCAAGCGCTGTCCGGCTCAGTCTAAATGCCAATTTTTTGAAGCTCCACAAATTGCTTTGCTGCCCGAGGGCTGCGGCCCCCGCTTCTCAATGCGTAGGCTTCTGCCTTTCGGAACAATTCTTCCTGAGACAGGCTCAGGCCATACTGGAGGGCCAGATTTTTTACAATGGAGAGATAATCATCTTTGTCCGGGCGCTGATAAGTAATGGTCAGGCCAAACCGCGCTGCCAGGCTCATAGTTTCCTGAATCGTATCATTGACATGAAGCTCGTCGCCGGCTCGGTCCCCCATCGTTTCTTTTACAAGATGGCGGCGGTTGCTGGTGGCGTAAATGGCAATATTTTTGCCGCAAGCAAAGACTCCCCCTTCTAAAATGGCTTTTAATGCAGAAAAATTATCATCATTGCTGGTAAAACTCAGATCATCAATGAAGAGGACAAACTTCAAAGGGTTGGAAGAAAGCTCTTCTGCAATATGGGGAATTTGGAAGATCTGGTTTTTCTTGACTTCCACAAGGCGAAGCCCCTGGGCTGCATAATGATTGCATACCGCCTTGATGGTGGAGCTCTTGCCTGTTCCTGCATCCCCGTACAGCAACATGTTGCTGGCTCCGGCACCTGAGACTAGGGCCTCTGTATTTTTTATGATTAAATCTCGCTCACGTTCATACCCAAACAACTGATCCAGCCTTTGGGCGTCAGGATATTTGACTGGGGCGATACAGCCGTCTTCCAGGTGAAAGGCGCTATACTTGGCATAGATGCCATAGCCGGTATGAGGCAGCTTGAGAATGCGTTCCTGGTAATCATAATGAAAATCAAAGACCGTATTGCTCCAATGAGGGAGAAAGCCTTTATAATTAATGACAGACTGAACATCCTCTGACTTAATGGAGGACAGCTCCTGTATCGTATCCAGCTCCCATTTGAGACAAGTCTTGACAGGGGGAGAGATCATTTCCCCTCTGGCACGGCTCTTGATATAAAAGTTTTCATCATTTTGAATCAGATTATGGAGATAAACCCCCAGATCAGAGGAATTTTGGTACAGAGCAGCCGTAAATTCTCCATAAGCGTTTATCTGCTGAGACAGTTCCTTTTCCTCTAAGGCATCCACCATAATCTGAAAATGACGGATGACAGGGTCCTTAAGAAGCTGGCGAAAAATGTGAAGGTCTATGATGCTGATGCACCGAAAAGC
>CAUEYG010000048.1 GCA_959021945.1 uncultured Eubacteriales bacterium
TTCATGTTATCCGTCCTTTCTCGCCAAACCTGTTCCTGTTCTATGTAAGTTGTTTATTTCCATAAAATTACAGAATAGTTTGAATTGATTTTTAATTTCAAATGTGCTTTAATAGCTATAAAACTGTTTCCATGGAATTAGTACTGGAGGAAATCAATGGATATTAAAGCGCTTCAATATTTTATCGCTGTTGTAGAGTCAACCAGCATTACAAAGGCTGCCAAGGCCCTGCATATTTCTCAGCCCCCGCTCAGCCAGCAGCTAAAACAGTTGGAGGCTGAATTGGGCGCCAAGCTGTTTGACAGAGGGTCCCGCTGCATTACGTTGACAAGTGCAGGAGAAACCCTATACCATCGAGCTAAAAATATTGTGGATTTCACAGAGGAAACCTGCCGTGAAATTCGAAATATCGGAAGCGGCAGCAGCGGTCATATACGCGTTGGCGTCATTTCCTCACTCAGCCCCAAGCTATTGTCAGACATTCTCAGCCAATTTTGTGACAAATACCCCAAAGTACAGTTTGACATCCATGAGCACAATACATATGATCTGGTAGACTCTTTGGAAAATCATTTAATCGAATTGGCCTTTGTCCGCACTCCTTTTGACAACCCGCATTTTAATCAGACGCTCCTTTTAAAGGAGCCCCTTGTAGCCTATGGACATTCCAGCTTTTTCTCCCAGGTTTCCGCCCCTTTGCTGGAAGCAAAATTTTTTCGCGATAAGCCGCTGATTATATACAGGAGGTGGAAGTACATCCTGGATGAATATTTTAAAAGCCAGAACATCTCCCCTGTATACGGCTGTATCAATGATGATGCGAAAACCTCCCTCTTATTAGCTTCAGCCGGACTGGGCATTGCTATTATTCCTATGGGGATTGCGGATATGATTCATAACAGCTTTATGATGCAAATGCCCCTTAACGCGCCTCACCTGGTGACGGATGTTTGCGCCATTTGGGATTCACACCGCTATATTTCCCCTGCTGCCAACAATCTCTTGCAAATGCTGGAATTATTTAAACAATCGTAGATTATGCCTTTTTGTCTGTTTTACCAATTGGCGCCTGCTTTTTCGGAAGAATGATCATGCAGGCGTTGAACACAAGCAGCAGGATTCCAATTGCTGCAATAATAGTATTTCCCTCATTACCGCCTATCCAAAGGATTGGAAAGGCCAGCATGATTAAGGCTGCGCTGATTTCTTTTTTCACACGAAACACCTCCTCTCTCATTGGTTCAAAATAATCAGATTGGCAATCCCTAAAACAACAGTGGCCGTCAGAATCGGGATGAGGATCTTTTTATAGATCTGACTTTCTTGCCCTTGAATCTGTGCGGCTGTAGAGCCCAGAGATACGGTAGTAGGCCCTATGGCGCATCCTACAGAAGCGCCGATAGACTGAGCTGCGCACATAATTGCAGCACTCATTCCAAGTGAAGTTGCTGCTGTTTCCTGCAGGTATCCGAATATAATATTGGAATTCGTATTGCTTCCTGTAACAAAGGCCCCCAAGAGACCGATGAGAGGCGCTGCCAATGGATACAAATCCTTTGTTATAGCCACAAGCCACTGGGCAATTTCGTTAATCATACCGGAATCCATCATAATAACAGCTGTATTAAGAAGAAAGACAATGGTCACTGTTGTAGGGACGCACTTTTTCACGGTCTGAACAAGGATGCTCTTTGCCTTTTTTCTGTCCAAGGTCTTCTTCCTGTAAAAGAGAATCATGCTAATGGCAGAAGCCATCATAATGATGGAAAACGGATA
Organism: uncultured Eubacteriales bacterium; assembly: GCA_959021945.1. GTDB lineage: Bacteria > Bacillota > Clostridia > Peptostreptococcales > Anaerovoracaceae > Hominibacterium. Next base: position 1,777 of record CAUEYG010000048.1, read on the forward strand.
TTTTAGCAGATTAAAAGTCACATAGTCTGCTTCTTTTTCCACCAGATCACCTAGCCCAGTCTGATAGCCTGGGAAATCAAATCCCAAAACAAATTTCGGATCAAGAATATAGAACAAAATAGACAGGACTACAATCAGCAGATATGGCAGTACAGCCTGCAGCAAATTGAGCTGTCCCTTATAGAGCACAATTTTTTCCGTCTTGTCCCGTTTAAAGCTGTTGATTGCAAAGCATGCTACAAGACCTGTAAAGCCTGTGAGCAGGCCAATGACTGAGAACATTTCCAGGCTGGCCAGTATATATAGCATTCCCCCCATAACCACAGACAGCCCTATGATATAAGGAAAGCCTGAAATGAGCTGTTTTCTCCCTCCGTAAATATAACAAACGGTCAGTCCGGTGCAGCACATAGCGCAGCATCCGAAGACTGCCATATAGGTGACAATCTGGTCAAGGGGTGCATGGGTCACCATATTAATGGCATAGATAGAAGAGCCCATGGACCCAAAGCTGATTGCCCAGGAATGACCTGCCAGCACGGCTGATACTGAGGCCACTGGGTTAAAGCCCAGTGCAATTAAAATAGGTGTAACGACAATTACCGGAACGCCAAACCCGGCGATTCCCTGTAAAAAAGCGGAAAAAATCCAGCTAAGTAAAAGAAACTGAAGAAAGCGATTTGTAAAAATCCGCTCCAGATTTCGGTTGATTACTTGCAGAGCCTGGACTTCATAAACCAAGTTATAGAGAAATATGGCTCCCCAAATAATCAAGATCACAAACAGAGCCAGGCTAAATCCCTTTGCCATAGAAATAGACAGACCAATGGCGCCGCTCTGATACTTTGCAAAAAATATAGCAGTGGCAATTAAAAATGATATGGCGCTGGCCTTCATGGCAGAGAGCTTAAAAATCAGCAGCCCGCAAAGCAGACATAAGATCGGTAAAACTGATACAAGTATTGACATCTTGCTCCCTCTTTTCCAAATTTTTAAAAGTCAAAGAAGCTTCTTTCTTATTCGATGGTAGCACGTATTTCCCCATATGAAAAATATCAAATTGCTATGCCTTTCATATTGAAAAAGTATGGCTTACTTCTATCGCTTGGCCCCCTTAAATTCCTACATATGCCTTAACAGGGCATATGTTTTTTGTATGGAAATCATATGAGATTGGTATTTGTCCAATGATTGGGGCCGTGCTAATCTGAATATACAGAATTTTTCAGGAAAGGAGGACAATTTGCTATTATTCACACCATATCCTTCCCATTGAGAGGGTATGGTATAGACACAAAGGAGGTTCCAATGGACAATTATGGTCTTATTAGTTTTATTCCTGTTGTATGCGTAATCGTGCTGGTATTTGTAACAAAGAGAACCATGGCGTCTCTTGTGGCCGGTTCCGTTGCAGGCGCTATTATCCTTTATGGAAAGGATTTTTTCATGAAATGGATTGATGCGATTTACACGGTTTTAGGAGACAGCACCTGGAAATGGCTGTTTCTGGTATGCGGATTATTCGGCGGCATTATCGCCCTATTTGAAGCTTCGGGAGGAGCACTGGGTTTTTCAAAATTTGCCACCAGATTATGCAAATCGAAAAAACAGTCCCTGTTTATGGCCTGGTTTCTCGACCTGATTATTTTTGCAGATGACTGGCTCAATGCTCTTGCTGTAGGCTCTGCTATGAGAAATGTTACCGATAAGTTCAGGGTTCCCAGAGAGCTGCTGGCCTATGTCATCTGTGCCACCGGCTGTTCGATCTGCACTCTGGTTCCTTTTTCAACCTGGGGGGTGTTTATGGCAGGCCAGCTGGAGTCAAATGGAGTGGCTGCTGCAGGCCAGGGTATGACCGTTTATTTGCAGACACTGCCTTATGTTTTCTATGCTATTGTTTCTATGGTCGTTGTTCCGCTGTATATTTCCGGCATCATTCCTCATTTTGGCATGATGAAAAAGGCAGAGCTTCGGGCTGAGAACACAGGGCAGCTGCTGCCTGACAGTATGCTGGGCATGGTAAAAGCGGAAAGAGAAGCTGCAGCAGATGGCGCAGATGACAGTGAAAATTCCTCTGGCGGAAAGGCCGTTAACTTTCTTGTACCTCTGCTGGTACTGGCAGTTCTTACAACGATTACACGAGAGATCTTATACGGGATCTTTGCCTGCTTTCTTGTATGTGCGGCCATGTATTTTCCGCAAAAGCTCATAAAGCCGGGAGAGTTTTTAAACTGTATTGTAAGCGGGTTTAAGGACATGCTCGGCGTAACCGGCATCATATCAGCAGCCTTTATTTTAAAGGAAATGAACAATGAACTAGGCCTTCCCGCCTTTATCATCGGTCTGGTACAGGGAGCCTTAGACCCGAGGCTTCTGCCGGTTGTCGCCTTTCTTGTAGTGGGGTTCCTATGCTTTGCTGCAGGAAATTTCTGGGGTATGCTGGCGATTGCTTTTCCTGTTATTATCCCAATTTCTCAGGCTCTTGACGCCAACTCGATTTTGGTATCAGGCGCTATGATTTCCGGATGCGTCTTTGGTTCCAGCGCTTGCTTTTATGGTTCAGAAGTTTCCCTGGTCTGTACAACAACCCAAATTCAGAACCAGGATTTTGCAAAAACTTCTCTCCCTGTATTCGCACTTCCAGTGGCAATCACATTGCTTTTATTTATTATCTTTGGTTATGTAAAAGGTTAACAAATCAGAAAGGAATTCGTATGCTTAATCACATTACACAAAATGAAAGTTTGGAGTACATTCACAATTTAACAAAAAAGTTAAGTCTTATGGGAAATGACGGCGGCCAGTACGGTTTTCGCGTATCAGGCAGCAGCGGTGAATGGAATGTTTCTCGTGAGATTGAAAAGGAAATGAAGCAAATTGGACTGCAGGATGTTACTGTGGCTCCTTTTCCTGTGCATTCCTGGGAATTTATTTCCGGAAGCCTGGAAATTGGCGGGACCAGCATGCCTATGTCCTCTTACTGCGGAATCAAAGGAACTCCGGAGAGAGGCATTGAGGCAGAGGTCATTGATGTAGGCCGGGGAGCTGCAGAGGACTATGAGGGTCTGGATGTAAGAGATAAAATTGTATTCTGCACCTTTGACATTCTGGAAGACTATTGGGTAAGCCTCCCTATCCGCCAAGCGGAAATACGCGGCGCTGCCGGCTGCATTATTTCTTATTCCGGCGACTTTTACGGCACAAAGGAAGATGCAATAAACAGCTTTGACTCCCAGAGCAGGCACAGCATACCGGCAGGAAATATTTCTCGAAAAAATGCGGCTCTCCTCCGGGATTTGCTGAAAAAAGGCCCTGTCACTGCAAAGATGAACCTAAAGATTACCGTGGATTTTAACGGGAACAGTTCCAATGTTATTGGATACCTTCCGGGAAAAGATCAGGAGCGCATGATTCTCCTGGGCGGACATATGGACGGTTATTTTCATTCCTATCAGGATGACCTTTTGGGCGTCGGAATTATTTTGGGTATAGCCAAGGCCATGATTGACAGTGGATATCAGCCGGAACATACCCTGGCTTTTATTGCGCACGGTTGTGAGGAATACGGCGTGACGGAATCCCGCTATGATTGGTGTATCGGTTCTTGGAATAATATTAACAAGCTGTATCCACAATGGTTTGGTAAAATGGATGCCTTTTTCAATATTGACGCTATCCGGCCCGGCACTCCGGTGTATAATATTGCCAGCACCCCGGAATATCACGGTTTTTTTAAGGAATTCATGGAGAAAATGGATGTACCAAAAACATCCTGGCCGGGAGGGAGCGCACTCTTGGGGTTAAACGGACCCTGGTCAGACGACTATAATTATGCCATATGCGGAATCCCCGGGATCATATGCGGCAGAGGCCCGGCCCAATGGAGCTATGAAAACTATCACACCCAATTTGATGATTATACGATCTTTGAACATGAGAAAGAAATCATTACATATGCAGCCAAAAATTATACGGAAATGGTGTATGCCTTTGATACCCTTTTGCTCCCACCTTTTAACTATAAATATGCTTTGGAAAATCTTTGCGCTGACCTAAAGGGGCTGGAAGAAGAAGGTCTGCAGGGTCCTATTGATGCAGTAAAGCAAGAAGCTCAGCAGGTGATGAAGCTTTCCGATGTGCTCTTTGACCAAATCAAGGAGTTAAATGCTGCCTATGCAAAGGGGAGTTTATCTCCTTCCACCGTATCTGCTCTGGGAGCTGAGCGAAAAAAGCTTTTGGAGATTTACAGATTGATACAGAGGGATTTCATGAAGCTGTCCCCTTGGGATGATGTGATTTATGCTCATGAAACCATTGCCGGAAACATGAGGGCAATTGAGAAAGCCTTGTCCGGGTTTACAGAAAAACAGCCAGAAGAACTGACAGCGGAACTTTGGGAGGTTGATCTTTTCAAAATTGCCTGGCAGTTTGACAAAGAGGTCTATGATTGGCTCATGCACTGCCAGGATCATACCCGTACAGACTTGTTTTGGGGAACAGGAAAGATTCATAGATTTGCTGACTTAATCCCACTGACAGAAAGCTTAAAACAGCAAAACGGACAAGCTGCTCTCGAAGAATTAAAAAATCTGCTGAATTTTGAAAGACAGCTCCTGCAGGATACCCTTCACGAGGAAGTCCGTGTCCTGACGAAAATAAAGGATGTTATCATGTCCGTTAAACTCAACAGATTTTTATAAAAGCACTTCCAGGAGAATGTTAGCGGCATTCCCGCAGAAAGCACAAAGATGCGGCCATTGGCACTGGCTGCATCTTTTCATCTTATCTTTCATTATGCACAATGTCAAGGACCTCTGTAATTAAGGGCAGCGAATTAGAGCTCCTCTCTATGATTATGCTTACAGAAAAAGCTCCGGTTCTTTTCGGTCCAGACATTTTGACTCCAGCATAGCCTTTACTTTCAGGATCGGCTCTGCATCCAGGTATTTTGCTTGTTCCGGGCAACCTTTGATGCAGGCGCTGCACAGGATGCATCCAGGAGCTGTTACTTTTGGGTCAGTCTTGCTGATGACTTCCATAGGGCATTTGGCTGCACAGATTCCACAGTTTGTACAGGTTTCCTTAGTCTTTGGCCGAAAGGGCATATCCGGCATGGGATCTTTGTATGGTCTGTTTCCACTTACTGTCACAGGCTCTGTATCGCCTATTGACAATTTCTCAGAGATCCGTTGGCCGAATTCTTTTGCTTTCTGTACGTCTTCAGCATCAGGCCTTCCTTTGGCTACCTTTTCCGAATAAGAATGTTCTCCAATAAAAGCCCCTGCTCCTACAGGCAAAAATCCGTTCTGGCTAAAAAGATCATGCGCCTCTATTAAAGCATCCTCATAGGCTCTGTTTCCATAGACAGCCGCCAGGATAATTGGCGTGTTATGGCCTTTTATCTTTTGAAAAACTCCCTGCAAAATTGCCGGAACCCTGCCTCCATACACTGGATAGCCTAATACCAATCTATCCTTTTGACTGAACTCAAAATTCCGGATCCGATTTTCCGGTTTTGTCAGATCAATCATATCAGCCGTCTGAGCTCCTGAAGGAGAAAGTCCCTGGGCAATAGCCTTGGTAATCTTTTCACTGGTTCCGGTGGGACTGAAATACATAAGGGTTAATGGCTTCATCTCTTTTCCTCCTAATTGTCGACGCCTTTTCTTTTAAACAACAGAACAAATACGCCGATGGCAATTACAATCCAAATAAGGGCTACCACAAAATAAAGAAGCGAATCTTTGGTGAGCAGCTGCCCCTTTACCAGGTTCATCACCAGCTCTACTACCGCATTGCAGGGTGTAGCTTTTGCAATAATCTCCGCAGTTTTATTGATCTGGGAAAAAATTGTTGGCAGTAAAAAGACCAGCATCAGCGGAATTTCGTATACACCTGCTGTCATTTGATCTCTTGCCGCCAACCCTACGACTGCCCCCAAGATAATGAGGGGAATCGCTCCAATTACGGTCACAATGATAAATCCGGGAAGGATTGCAGCATCTACACCAAGCAGCAGAAAGATAATGATATTGGTAATCAGCATAAAAGCGCTAGTCACCAGCATCTTTGACATACAAAATTCAAAGCCGCTTACGTTGGAAAGCATCAAGGTTCTCAGAGTGTGTTTTTCCTTTTCTTCTGCAATTGATGTAGCGGGAATCATAACTGCACCCATGGTCAGGTTCAATGCCAGAATCAAAGTCAGCAGATAACCTTCCGGCATAGTGATATGATTGAACGGGGATTGCTACTCCACACCCAACAATATCGGTTTGATGCAGCCACCGGAAAAGGGTACGTTTCTTAAGG
>CAUEYG010000049.1 GCA_959021945.1 uncultured Eubacteriales bacterium
CATCTGCGGGGCCTGCACCATGGTTGACGATCAGGGAAACAGCCATAAGATGTGCAAGTGTCAGTTTTATGAGTTTTAGTTAAATTACACAAAAAAATAATAAAAATATATTGACAAACAACAAATGGAACTTTATAATAGCACCATACAAATCATAAAAACCGATGATTAAGAAGAGTAAGTTTGGAGCAGGGCTTTACAGAGAGCTGCAGGCGGTGGAAATGCAGCAGGGACAGCCAAACTGAATGGGCTTATGAGGGCAGGGAGAAAGGCTGTTTTGCCGAGTAATACCTGACGGGATCTCCGCCTGTGACAAAGGGAGTGCGTATCAACAGCTGTACGCAGAGCGATGAGAGGGGGCCGACAGGTTCGTTCTCTGGGTGGCATAGCAAGAGCAGGCGCTTTTGTCCCGCAGCAGGATGAAAGCGCTTTTTTTATGCAGTAAAATCAACATGAAAGGATTGTGGAAAGGAGCAAGAACATGACAAAGAAAGTACCGCACAGACTATATTTAACAGAGGACCAGATGCCGAAACAATGGTATAACCTGAGGGCTGATATGAAGGAGCAGCCAGGGCCTATGCTGAACCCGGCCACAGGAAAGCCGGCCCAGCTGGAGGAGCTGTATCCTGTTTTTTGTGAAGAACTGGCAAAACAGGAGATGGACGGAGAAACTCGCTATTTTGACATTCCAGATGAGGTCTTGGATTTTTACAAGATCTACAGACCTTCCCCTTTATGCAGGGCCTATAATTTGGAAAAAGCACTGGATACTCCGGCAAAGATTTATTATAAATTTGAAGGTAACAATACATCGGGAAGCCACAAACTGAATTCAGCAGTGGCCCAGGCTTATTACGCTAAGGAACAGGGACTAAAGGGTCTGACTACAGAGACCGGAGCCGGACAGTGGGGCACAGCCCTGGCGGAGGCTTGCTCTTACTTTCATCTTCCTTTAGAAGTTTATATGGTAAAGGTGTCCTTTAATCAAAAACCTTTTCGAAAAAATATTATGGAAACCTTCGGCGCTCAGGTGTTTGCATCGCCTAGTGATCGGACGGAGGCTGGAAGAAAAATTTTGGCAGAGGACCCGGATAACAGCGGCAGTCTGGGATGCGCCATCTCAGAGGCAGTAGAGCGAGCCGTTACTTCTGAGGGGTACCGGTATGTGCTGGGGTCTGTATTAAATCAGGTGCTGCTCCACCAGTCCATTATCGGCTTGGAGGCAAAGCAGGCTATGGAACTGCTGGACGAATACCCTGATGTTGTGGTTGGATGTGCAGGAGGCGGTTCCAATTTGGGCGGCTTGATTGCACCGTTTATGAGGGACAAGCTGACAGGAAAGGCAGACCCCCGTATTGTGGCTGTTGAGCCTGCATCCTGCCCATCTTTTACAAGAGGCGTTTATAAATATGATTTCTGTGATACAGGAATGATAACGCCAATGGCAAAGATGTACACGTTAGGGTGTACCTTCAAGCCATCTGCAAACCATGCGGGCGGATTGAGATACCATGGTATGTCTCCGATCCTTTCCAAGCTATATCATGACCAGTATATGGAGGCTGTTACAGTAGAACAGACAAAGGTTTTTGAGGCTGCCACTCTGTTTGCAAAAAATGAAACCATTCTTCCTGCCCCGGAATCTGCCCATGCCATTCATGGAGCCATTGCTGAAGCATTAAAATGCAAAGAATCAGGAGAAGCAAAGACCATTTTGTTTGGACTGACAGGGACCGGTTACTTTGATATGACAGCTTATGCTTCTTATCACGGGGGAAATATGAGCGACCACATTCCTACTGATGAAGAGCTAAAGCCTTCTATGGAAGCAATTCCAAAGATTCCGGGGGTGCAGGAATAAAAGAAAAATGGATTGAACCTATGGTCCAATTGGGATACAATAAGTACAAGTATGATTTCCAGTAAAAGAAGTCATAGACCGGAGGGATAACATGTATTGTAACCAATGTGGATATGAAATGAAAGACAGCGCTAACTTTTGTAAAAAATGCGGAGCACCTGTTGATGATACAGACGGCGATTTGTCAGAGGGAAAGCGGCGAGTCATTCGGTTTTTATACACGTATAAGAGCAGAATCCTGCTCTGTGTAATAGGGGCGTTGCTGCTGTGCGGCATGGTCATTGGCGCTGCAGTCCTGCTACGGAATATGGGCACAGAACATAAAGGTGAAAAGAAAGCAGTGATACCTACTAAATCAGTAAGCAGCGTTGACTTGAAGGACTCCTATGTGATTGAGGATAATCGTCTGATATTGGGGCCTCTTTACGCTTCTTATGATGATAGCACTACCCATGAATTGATGGATTATGCAGTTTCTATTGATGCTGTTTCCTGCGAGGTTGTAGAGGGTGTTATTGACGCAACGGATTTGTATGATGGAAAACACCTGGTAACGCTGGAATGGAAGCAGGGTGAAAAAAGTTATGAGTTTGAAAAGACGGTCAGTATGGAGCACAAAAAGGATACCTGGGAAAAATATGAAGATTTGACTGGTATGACCGGAAAAGAGATTGAAGCGGCTTATGGTGAGTTAGGCGCTCTGGAGTTTGGCAGTTTTCAGGCAGGTAACTGGGGCTATGCTTATGGCGAGGTCAGATCTTTATCTATTCAGGCATGCTTTCCTGTTGGAATCTTTCATAAGCAGGATAAGGAGCAGGTGTCTGACGTCCAGTGTATAGAAATGATAGGGACTCTTAATACCTTTTTTTACAATCTGGAGACAGAGATGAATCTGGAAGATCTGGAGGATATCTTGGGGCTGACCTTAACGGAGCTGGAAGGGGGAGGCTGCAGCGGTACCTTGTCCAACGGTAAACTGATTTACATTGGGCAGGAGCAAGTTCAGGATGGGGTTTATACTCCCGAGACCACAGTAAAAATTACATTGAGCGATGAGGAGAAAGGCAAGTTCTGGGAAAGAATTTTTTAGCGTGAGGTGACTCTTTTGCCCAGGGTAGCTCCTCTGCTCAGGGTAGCCTCGCCCCCAGCCTCTGTTTGCGTAGGAATGCACTTTTTGTACCTTTTATATCTTTTTCACTGAAAAAGATATAAAAGTTTAGGCCTGGCGAGTCGCAAAATGAAGAAAAATCGCTCTGCTGACCAAAAAGGCTAAAACTTGGCCCCTGAATCGTTGAAAAATCATATCTTTTTGCGAAAATTACCTGAAAAAGATATAAAAAAGTGGAAATGGCGGAATCAGGCGGGCAATGCTAATCAGAGCTTGGACATTTGCGCCCCTCCCACGAGTATAGCGAGCGGTTAGGTGAAACGGGGTATTTACTATTGCAGCCGGATGGTTTCCGCCCAGTATGGGGCAGAGCTTACGGAATCCCATTACGAGGACATCAAAAAAGTATATTCCCTGTGGGTTTGTATGAACCCGCCGAAAGGAAGAGCCGGAAGCATCACCCGGTATTCCATACAAGAGGAGAATCTGGTAGGGGATGTGCGGGAGCAGAGAGACTGTTATGATTTGCTGACCACGATTATGATTTGTCTTGGAGAAGAGGAAGAAGAGCAGGATTCGGGTGTTTTAAAGCTGCTGGAGACGCTGCTCTCCTCGGAGAAGGACCCGGCAGCAAAAAAGAAAACGTTAGAAGAGGAATTTGCCATACCGGTTACGCAGACATTGGAAAGAGAGGTGTCACTGATGTGTAATTTAAGTAAAGGAATTGAAGAGAAAGGGATCCAGAAGGGAATGCAGAAGGGAATCCAGGAAGGAACCCTGTTATCCATTCGCAGTCTAATGAAGAGTATGAATTGGACGGCAGAAGAGGCGATGATTGCATTACGAATTGAGGAGCCGGAACGTTCCCACTATGCAGAACGGATAGAAAAAGAGCATTAAATTGTAAAAAAAGTAGGAAACGCAAAGATCCTGTCAGTTATGATGGGGTCTTTTTTTCACTTCAAATGCAGCTCTTGAGTTGGCAAAGCATGTCTATATTTCCGACAAAAAGCACGAATTTTCAACTTTCTTTGTTTTCTGATCCATTTTAGGTTATGATATGGAAAAGAGCTACTGAAGCATGAAAGGAGAGTGCAGTGCTATGAAACCGGAAGGGTGTTTACTCTTATTTTTAAGCGATTACAAGAAAACGAGTGAAAAAAGTATCTCTTATCAGGTGGAAGGGACAGAGGCGGAGCATATTGATGGGCAACAGACCAATGATGCACCAGTAAAATACTTGTTGGACTATGGGGCAAGCAAGGGCATGCCAATAAAAAAGATTTTGTGTATTGTCTCAAAAAAAGTAAGATATGAAAAGATAGGAAACACCAATATGACTGCCTTCGAGCGTTTCCAGGAAATGGTTCAAAACCATGCGATTGAATCAACGGCCTTGAAATCCTGCGGTAAAGGGAATCAGACACCTGATCTGGAAATTATTCCTATCGCCTATGAAGAGAGCCCTCAGAGTGCTTCGGAAACAGTTGAGGGATCTATTTCCGGAGGGCTAAAAGCCGTGTATGAACAATTGGTGGAACATCTCAAGGATGAGAAAAATGTATTTATTGACTATACAGGCGGATTCCGAGATATTAGCTATTTTATGATTATGGTAACGCGCTATTTGGAAGCCCAGGGAGCTGTTTGCCGGAAAATCGTATACAGTAATTTCTCTTCAAAAACAATCTGCAGCCTTGACCAGACCTACCAAATGATGAGAAATCAAATGAATCATGTCAGTGAAAGCAGCCCGAAAACGGAACAAGATGTTATAAAAAAACTGCAGGAGGAGCATGGCATTTGCATGGAGCGAAGCTTTCATAATCTTAAAAACTTGATTCAGGAAGGATTAAGGGCCCATGAACAGAACGTGATGGCAATGTACGATGTGCGGGGAATACAGACTTATATTTTTCGAACATCAAAAGCAAAAGATGCTGTGGGAGCATCGGCGATTGTAGAAAATATTATTGAGGAAGCACTGAAAGATGCCATAGAAAAAAAGAACCTTAAAGATAATGTTGTGGATTTAAATTGGTATGACGACAAAGGAGCGATTCTGTATAAGAAATCCAGCAAAAAAGTACAGGTCCTTTACATTGGCGGCGGCAATGCATATGTGCTGTATGAAAACAAAAAACTATGCCTGGAAATAAACAACTTAATGGCGAACTACGTTATCCAGCATACTTACTCGCTGCAGCTGGCCACGGCCATGGTTCCTTCAACAGAAAATTTTCAGGAAGATTATCAAGCACTGATGGAAAAAATGACTCAGGCAAAAGCTGCAATGGCAGCTTCAAAGCCCTTGGGTGCGCTTCCTGTAATGGAAGTAGAGATCAAGACGGGTGCTCCGGCAATATGTACAACTAATGATGGAGAAAGGTTAAGCACTGAGGCTGCGCTAAAAAGGGAAAAAAGTAGTCAGATAAGTAAAGAAATAGAGACACAAGTCAAGCTTTTAGACAACTATGTGACCCAAAAAGGCACTGACAGCACCATTGCCATTGTACATATTGACGGAAACAATATGGGAGCACGTATTCGCCGCATGGTGCAAGGCACTGAAAACTATGAAGAGGCAGTAAATAAGATGCGCAATATTTCCTATCAGATCAATACTTCTTATAAAAGGACTTTTGAGAAAATGCAGGACCACTTTAACCGTCATGCAGGAAAACATCAAACCTTTCAGCACAAAGTAACAGATGATTTTGTATTAAAGGTGCTGGTGGCCGGAGATGACATTACTTATGTATGCAACGGGAAAATCGCCCTTGCCACTGTAGAATTTTACTGCAGGGAGATTACCAAACATACTATGACAGGAAAGGCAGATCGAAAGAGCCCTCGCCAAGATGGATTCAGCGTATGTGCGGGAATTGCTTATATGAACAGCCATTTTCCCTTTTACGCAGGATATGAGGTGGCAGAGGCTTGCTGCAGCAGTGCAAAGAGCTTTGCTAAGGCATGGGCCAAGGAGCAGGAGCGGCAAAAGGAAGAACGTACCATTGGAAACTGGGTGGACTATCAAATTTGCCAAAATATTCAGGCCCAGGATCTGGAGACAATGCGTGAGCGAGAGTATAAGACCAGAAGTGGGGAATACCTTTTGGAGAGGCCTTACTTTATCCATACAGGAGGAGTCCAGCAAGGACTGGAGCCACAGAAGGACAGTATTCACTCACTGGACCGTTTGAAAGAAAAGATTTCCTATTTGCAGGATGAAACAAATCTGCCTCGTTCTTTTGCAAAAAAACTACAAAGTCAGTATGCTCAAGGCCAGCTGCGGGCCGAGCTGTGGGAGGCCTTTTTAGCATCCAGAAATTGGGATCTGCCAGATAAAAGCAGCAAATTATATAAGCTGGATGATGAGAATAAAAACAGGGCCGAATGGTACGATGCTTTGGAACTAATGGATTATTATGTTGAAATGGAGGCGGGAGATGATGCGTAAAACCTTTCAGTTAAAAATCAGACTGCTCAGCGATCTGTGTGCATCTGACGGAGGTGTTTATAATCGGACTTTGGATATTAATATCTGCCATGACAAAAACGGTTTTCCCTACATCCCTGCTAAGCGAATCAAAGGCTGCTTGAGACAGTGCGCTTTGGAATTGCAGGAGTGGGGTATGAAGATTCCCATTTCTCAGATGTTTGGCGATGGGGGACAAGCTGAGAACAGAGCAAAGGTCAGACTGGGAAATGCTTACCTTGACGGATATGAGGAAATGAAGGCTGAGGTACAGTCTGCAGAGACTAATCTTGTTTTTCATCCTCAGAATATTTTAGACCACTTTTCTTATATTCGTACCCAGACAGGTATTAATTATAAAACCGGGGCAGCAGAACAAACTTCTCTTCGCACCATGAGAGTGGCAAATAAGGGCCTTTTATTTATCGCCCAGGCAGATGTAGAGGAGGAGTTTGAAAAAGATTTGAAAACATGCTGTAAGGTGTTCACCAATATGGGAATTGGCAGAACCCGGGGCTTGGGGGAAATCCAGGTCACTTTAGAACAGGAATGTGTTCAGAACAAGGAATCTCAGCCTGCATCTTTAGACCATGCTCCCTATCTCCCTCATGCCACTCGCCTGGATTATGAAATCTATTTACAGGAGCCTGTTATTTGTAAAAGCGTCAACGGAGGCGAGGCAAGAACGCTGGACTATCTGGAAGGAAGTAAGATCTTGGGCCTTATTGCTCAGGGCCTGAAAGAGGCAGGCGAGGATTTTATTGATTTTATGCAAGATGGGTCCCTCTTTTGCTCCAATGCGTACATTCAGCACAATGGAAAGCGCTGCACAGAGGTTCCGGCATCTTTTTACTCCATCAAAGATCAGGAGCATCACTATGTGAACAAATTCTATGAGGAGGAAAATACAGAGCAGCGGCAAATGAGCATGATGAAGCACTGCTACGTGCAGATGGAGGAGGAGCCAGTACGAAAAAATGTAAAAGTAGAAGTCCGTTATCATCATAGGAGGCCTGAGGATAAATCCATTGGCAGGGCTGTGGAATCAGCTCCCGGGGACAGCCAGTTTTTCCATATGGCCAGCATCCAGGCAGGACAGAGATTTCAGGGGTATGTGACAGGTACAGAAGCGCAGATCAAAAAAGGATACGATATACTCACTGCAAAGGAGGCTTTTTATCTGGGCTATGCCCACTCTGCTGAGTATGGAAAAACAAGAATTTGTGTAAAAAAAATGGACGTACTGGGGGAAACCGTCACATACCACACAAAGACATGGAGTGTAAAGTTGGAAGCACCGGCTTTGATTTATAATGATCGAGCCTTTTTTTCCACAGATAAAAAAGACTTGATTTCAGAGATCAATGTACTGCTGGGCATAACAGATGTTTCCTGCGAAACGAGGGTATTTGCAAAATATACCACAGTAGGCGGATACAATGTGACATGGAACAAACGAAAGCCTGTAACAGAGGCCTTTGATAAGGGAACCATCGTTTATTATGAGGCAGACAAGGAAATAGACTTAAAGCTTCCTCAGCATTTACTAATTGGAGAACGTGTTGCAGAAGGCTTTGGGGAGGTGTGCATA
>CAUEYG010000050.1 GCA_959021945.1 uncultured Eubacteriales bacterium
CGGCGGAGTTTTGTAAGATACTCGTTCTTTCTGTGGTTGGATTCAGTCAGTAGACATCAAATAGCAAATCAGATGGCAGCGGAACAGAAACCTCGGCAGTATCCAATGCTGCTGAAGCTGGTTTAGGAGAAGGAACTGAGTGAGATATCCTAATTGCCTATTTTACCTGGGCGGATAACACCATAGTTGAGGATCAGGACGCTGCGGTTCAGAGTGCTTTAGAGCATTATGAATCAATGGGAGATGCAGACAGATACGGAACTGACGCAATCAGTTCTGCCAGTGTAGTGGTTCCCGGAAATGCGGCTAGGCTTGCGGATTGGATTCAGCAGGAAGTAGGGGGAGACTTATTTTCTATACAGGTAAACACTCCTTATCCAAGCGACTACGATGAATGTATGAATCGTGCATCAGAGGAAAAAGCAGAAAATGCCCGTCCGAAATTAAAGGGCAGTGTAGAAAATTTTCAAGAGTATGATGTCATATTCCTGGGCTTTCCTAATTGGTGGTACAGCCTGCCGATGCCGGTACTTTCTTTTGTAGAGCAATATGATTTTTCCGGGAAAACGGTGGTGCCATTTTGTACCCATGGCACTGGAGGGTTGTCAGCCACTGTACAGGATCTTGAGGACGCACTTCCGAATTCTGCCGTTGTAGCAGAACCGTTGAGCGTGTATCGCGCAGAGACTTTGGAGGCTCAGCCCAAGGTTCAGGAATGGCTGAAGACTTTGGGATATATACAATAAACAAGCCTGCAAATAAAAAGTCAATAGAAAATTGAATATTTTTTAAAAACGTTTTATGTAGGAAAAATGCGTACAAAAACCAGGCCACCGTAGACGCTGGTTAAAAAAATTGTCTGGGTGATAGGATTCTCGCTATTGCGAAAGGGAAGCCAAATATTCTTTGACTCTTCCGTAGTAAATTCGGAGAAACTTATTCGCTCCGGCAGTCATGTAGACATAGTAAGCCTTACCTTCTGACCGCTTCTTGTCCATAAACAAATATACCGGGTCATCCTGTGGCTTTGTCTTGATCAAGACATCCATGATCTGGAACAATGTCTTATGGAGCATAGGGGAGCCATGTTTTGATGCATGGACGCTTTTCTGGGAGTAATCCCCGGATTCCTTTACACCGGGGTCAACGCCGGCGAATGCGGTAATGGCGTTCCTATGGGTAAAGCGTGCCACATCCCCGATCTCAGCCATTAGCTGTGGGCCAAGAGAGGGGCCTACGCCTTTCATTGCCATGACAACAGGATACTCCGGAAGTCGCGCGGCGGTTTCGTTCATTAAAGAACGAAGCTGTTCAACGGTCTTGGCTGCAGTATTCAATTGTTCCACTGCCTGTTTGATGATACATTTGGTAAAGGCATCCTTTGGAAGTACAGGAACCAGTTCCTTGGCTGCTCCATAGATTTCTTCAGCCCTTGTTCTGCTGAAGTTGTACTTCTTGCGGCTGCACCATTTCTGATAGTGGTTGATAAAAGCACCCAGAGACATCTTACGGACACAATCCACATGCCAGTAGGAGGCGGCAAAGTCTACCCATTTCTGGCTGCCGTCCTCACGGGCAGGACTGTCAAAGTAAGCGTTCACACCGGGGTATGTTTGGTCAAGTAGACCGATCAGGTTGTTTTTCATGGCAGTCTTGTGTTTCATGTAAAAGCCGAACTGCCGGTTCATGGTCTTTAATTGGTTGCGTAATTCATCCATAAGACCATATTGTTTCAATTTAGCCCATCTGTCAAGAGTGTAGCGTGCGATCTTAAGGGAATCGGCTTTGTCGGACTTTACTTTGCGCAGAGAGTTATCCTCATCCTGATAATGGCGAATGATCTGTGGATTGACAGCGCTGACAAAGAGACCGGAAGATACAAGTTCATGCGCAAGGGGCTCATAGTAATGCCCCGTGCATTCCATAACGATGCGGGACTCTCCATCAAGGGATTTGATCTGTCTGATCAGAGACTGGAGATCACAGGATAGATGAGATATTTCAAAAGGTTTGGCTACGACTTCCCCGCCTGGGCGTAGGATAGCGACCATGCTTTTGCGTTTGGAAACATCAATGCCGACTGCGTTCATGTTCATAATTCTGTCACCTCTTCTTTGGATTGCAATGGTAAGGACCAGTTTTACTCATTACCTATTCAATCTACTGTGGTATGACGCGGACGCACCCCTGGGGGGCGGTTCAACCTGCATAAAACGAATGCTGCGAATGAGGAGCTGGTTATCAGACTTATTTACGGACGCAAAGTCCAAGGAGGTATCCGAAATACCAATTGCTCCATACATTCTAACAGCTTAAGCAACAAGATGGGTAATTCCTTACTGGCTGTAAGGGAGATTAACCATAAATATATTGTAGTAGGAGGAACGAAAATGAATTATTATGAAACAGATCACGAATTTATGGAACGATTTGATCACTTTGCCTTTGAAGAGGTGGTAAATGAAGAAGGGCAACAGTTAGAACCGGAAACACGCTACCTTGTGATTCTGGCAACACTGATTGGCTGCCAGGGGGAGGCCGCTTACAGAGAAATGCTGCCAAAGGCACTGGAAGGGGGACTTTCGCCAATTGCAATAAAGGAAACCGTCTACCAGGCGGTGGACTATCTTGGAATGGGGCGAATGTGGCAATTTCTGAAGGCTACAAATGAACTTTTTTCTGAAAAAGAGATTGCACTCCCACTTCCAACTCAAGCAACGACCACGTTAGAGGATCGACTTGAAAAGGGCGTACAGGCTCAGGCTGCTATTTTCGGAGAACACATGAAGGAGGCCTGGAAAGGTGGACACATCAATCGATGGCTTGCAGATAACTGCTTTGGAGATTACTATACCCGAACCGGCCTTGACCTGGCACAGCGTGAGCTGATTACTTTCTGTTTCCTTTCGGCGCAGGGAGGATGTGAACCGCAGCTTATTGCCCATGCAAAGGGTAATATGAACATGGGAAATAATAAGGAATTTTTAATCAAGGTCGTGTCTCAATGTTTGCCTTATATCGGTTATCCCCGCAGTTTGAATGCAATTACCTGCATCAATAAGGCGGCAGAGTAACCTGGGGAAAAGTTTGAGAGCCGTTCAGAAAAGATTCAGCAACAGTTACAAACCGTTTTACATCTTCCGATGGATCCAGCGCATACAACAGGCCATAAGGAATACTGTAATCCCAATTTACAGGAATGGTTACCAGCGCCGGGTGGACATCTTGCCAGCATTCCGTAGTGAGCAGTATGTTTTCCGTTTCCGCACAACGGTTAAAGACTGAGATATCGTAAAAATAAGGAGTATCCTCAATTCGGATTTCAGGATGGTTTTGTAAAAAATCTTTTCGCACTCGATCATTGGCGTCAGAGTCTCCTTCGGCTACCATCATCAGCGTTTCCCCATATAAATCAGTAATTTCTAAACAGCTTTTTTAGGACAAAGGGTGTTCCCTTGAAACAGCACACATCATTTTATAGAAACCTAATGGCAACATGTTACATTTGTTTAACCACATCTTAGAATCACAAGTTCCAACAAGGAAATCGAATTTTTCGCCAAGGCGGGAAATTTTTGAAACAATGTCTTCGTGATTATCCTCAAAAGGAACAAGATGTAACCTGTAATTTGGAAAATTCCGGCTTAACTGATACCATAGATCCATAAATGGCTTTGCAGGATTAAGGATAGAAGTTCCTACGCAAAAGATCGTCTCCTCTTTTGCCATTGCCTGTCTTGCAGCCTCTATAGAATGGCTGGAATAGTCAAATAGAAATTGAGCGTCTTTATAAATGATTTCTCCGGCAGAGGTTAAATGAATGCCTTGTGGTGTACGTGCTATTAACTGTAGGTTAAGATGTTTCTCCAATGTATTCATTTGTTTCATAACAGCTGTAGGAGAGATAAATAGCTTTTCAGAAGCTTTAGAGAAACTTCCGCAGTCAATCACACAAACAAATGTGGAAAGCAATGGATTAAACATAAAGCCTCCTTTAACAAAAATAGTTTGAACTATAAGTTAAAAGTATGCTAACATATGGGAGATTCCAAGTCAAGGAAAGAACCGCTATAATTAATAGAGGACACAGAGGAGGGCATTATGAAATATTTAGGAGAAGATATTAAAAAACTTGGTTTTGGATTGATGAGACTGCCTCAAAAAGACGAGAAAATTGATATTGAACAGACAAAGGAAATGGTAGATTTATTTTTAGATGCAGGTTTTACATACTTTGATACCGCATGGGCATATGCAGGAAGCGAAGATGCGATTCGTCAGGCATTGGTAGAACGACACCCCCGTGGGAACTTTCAACTTGCAACAAAAAATGCAGCATGGATAAATTGCAAAACCAGAGAAGAGGCTATTGCACAGTTTGATACATCGTTAAAGCAGACAGGTGCAGGATATTTTGATTTTTACCTTTTACATAACCTCGGCGAGAGCAGAACAAAGTTCTTTGATGATTTTAAAATGTGGGATTTTGTACAGGAGAAAAAAGAAGAAGGAAAAATAAAGCATATTGGATTTTCCTTTCATTCAACGCCAGAGGAATTAGAGGAAATCTTAAAAGCCCATCCTGAGATGGAATTTGTACAGCTTCAGATTAACTATGCGGATTGGGAGAATCCTGCAATACAGGCAAGAAGATGCTACGAGATAGCGAGAAAATATGAGAAGCCCGTTATTATTATGGAGCCGGTAAAGGGCGGAATGCTAGCGGCTCCGCCGGAATCTGTGCAAAGGATTTTAAAAGATGCAGAGCCAAAAGCCTCTGTTGCTTCATGGGCAGTCCGGTTCGCAGCAGATTTAGAAGGTGTAATTACCGTTCTTTCTGGAATGAGTAATGTAGAACAGATGAAAGACAATTTGTCGTATATGCAAAATTTTAAAGGCCTTACAGATAAGCAGAAAAAAACCATCAAAGCAGCACAGCAGGCATTGGAGCGCATTCCTTTAATACCATGTACTACCTGCAATTACTGCTCAAAGGTTTGTCCAAAAGACATTGGTATATCAGGTTCGTTTACTGCTATGAATTATCTTACTTTATACAGCGATAAAGCAATGGCAGTGCACCAGGAAAATTGGCTTGTAGGCGGCCATGGAAAGAAGAGAGCCAATGAATGCATTAAGTGTGGTAAGTGTGAAGACGCTTGTCCGCAACATATTGCAATCAGACAAGAGCTTGAAAAAGTGACAAAAGAATTGTTGATGGAATGATAAACTTGCTTATGCAATTATTGCTGCCGGGAGCATCGTTTTATGGGAGCACGAAAAAATAGTTTATCGTCCTCTTTATTCGGAACTGACTGCTCTGGAATAAAATTGATTTATACAGCAGATAAAACGCCTGTCGGAAATATGCCTGACGGGCATTTTGTTTTATAAAAACGAAGCATTAGACATGAAATGGCTGCTGACTTATAATAAAGAAAACAGGAAAAACAAAGGAGAAACGATTTAAGGAAGAGAAATAAAAATAATATAGAAAGAGAGACATGACATGGAATATCGAAAATTACCTCATGGTGAGGAGAAAATCAGTGTGCTTGGAGTCGGCACCAGTTCTATCGGTATGGCGGAGGAAAAAGAAATAGAAGCGGCGATGAGTGTGGCTTTAGAGAATGGAATCAACTACTTTGATATGGCATCGGCTGACGCCAAACCATTCCCCGCTTTTGGCCGCGCTCTTTCTGGCAATCGAAAAGACGTATATTTTCAGATTCACTTTGGAGCCAATTATGAAGGGGGAAAATACGGATGGACCACGGACTTGGATACGATTAAACGCTCCATTGACTGGCAGCTAAAAGCGCTGAAAACAGATTATATTGATTTCGGCTTTCTTCACTGCATTGACGAGGAAGCGGATCTGCGGCATGCTATAAATGATGGAATTCTGGAATATATCCAGCAGCTGAAAAAAGAAGGGGTAGTACGTCATATCGGCCTGTCTTCTCATACACCGGAAGTGGTCCATCAGGCACTGGACGCGAAAATTTTAGATATGCTGATGTTCAGCATTAATCCTGTTTACGATTATGGAGGAAAAGGTGAGTACGCCATAGGAGGAGTGGCGGAACGGAGAGAGCTGTATCAGCGCTGTGAAGCGGAAGGTGTTGCCATTTCCGTCATGAAAGCTTTTAGCGGCGGACAGCTTTTGAACGCCAAAACTTCTCCCTTCGGGCAGGCGCTGACGGAACTGCAATGTATTCAGTATGCTTTGGACAAGCCAGGGGTAGTAACGGTTTTGGCCGGCGCGCGGGATAAAAGGGATCTGGAGCGTATTTTAAAATATGTGGATTCTGATCCTAACGAAAGGGATTATTCTGCCCTGGGGACCTTTACTCCTCAGGAAGCCGAGGGCATCTGCGTGTACTGCAATCACTGCCAGCCATGTCCGGCAGGACTGGATGTGGGCCTGATCAACAAATACTATGATCTGGCCAAGGCAGGAGATGAACTGGCGAAAAGTCACTACGCAAGTCTGGAGAAGAAAGCAGGGGACTGCATTGGATGCGGACACTGTGATTCCCGCTGTCCCTTTCATGTAGGGCAGGTCCAAAGGATGCAGGAAATCCACGCCTATTTTGAATAATGCTTACAAGGTATATAAAAAATGATTTCATGAAAGGAGTACGAAAGTAATGACCTGGAAAGTGAAACTGAAAATATCCATAGATCTTGTAATGACCGTTCTGCTGCTATTCCAGATGGCTTATATGCTGGTTGGAAACACTGCCCACGAATGGACAGGTGCTGTCATGCTGGTATTGTTTATATCCCATAACCTTTTAAATGTGAAATGGTATCGCAATCTGTTTAAAGGAAACTATTCGGGATTTCGTATTCTGCAGACAGTGGTCAATCTGGCTCTCCTGCTTTGTATGCTGAGTTTGATGACCAGTGGAGTCATGATGTCAAGAGTTGTATTTTCCTTCCTTCCTACCTCCGGCGGAATGGGATTGGCGCGGCTGCTGCACATGGCGGCGGCCTATTGGGGATTCTTTCTTATGAGCGTTCACCTTGGAATGCACTGGGCAATGGTTATGGGCATGGCGCGAAAGCTGAGAAAGCACAAAGACGCATCAAAGGCACAGACGTGGCTGCTGCGGATTCTGGCAGCAGCGATCAGCGGATTCGGCATCTATGCCTTTATGAAGCATAACCTTGTATCCTATATGTTTCTAAAAAATCAATTTGTATTCTTTGACATACAGCAGCCTCTGCTTTCATTCCTGGCTGAATATCTTGCCATGATGGTGCTGTGGGCATGTCTTGCATATTATATATCCTGTGGAATTCAAAAACATTAACAAAGAAAGTGAGTGTGATCAAAATGAGTAAAAAACTAGTAGCATATTTCAGCGCAAGCGGTGTGACAAAAAGTGCAGCTGAAAAACTGGCGGATGCCGCGCAGGCGGATCTTTATGAGATACGTCCAGAAGTTCCTTATACAGAGGCAGACCTAAACTGGATGGACAATGGTTCAAGAAGTTCGAGAGAGATGAAAGACAAAGCTTTCCGTCCTCCCCTCAAAGATCGGGATGCTGATATTAGCGGCCATGATGTTATTTTTCTGGGCTTCCCCATTTGGTGGTATGTGGCGCCGACCATTATCAACACATTCCTGGAAGCTTATGATTTTTCGGGAAAGATAATCGTCCTGTTTGCTACCTCCGGCGGAAGTGGATTTGGAAAGACGGCAGCAGAACTTGCAAAGAGTGTTCCGCCGTCCGCCATAATAAAAGAAGGCCGCCTTTTAAACGGATATATGGAAAAAGAGGAGCTTAAAGAATGGATTGAGAGTTTGAATATCTAAAAATGAAAGCTGAGGAACATGAATATGAATAAAAATGAATTTAAACCGGTTTTTGAACTGGGAGAAGAAAAGCCTTTTGGACAGTTTTTTATTGGAAAGAGTTATTTAAAAATGCTGTGTATGGAAGGCGTAGGAGTCGCCAATGTAACTTTTGAACCG
>CAUEYG010000051.1 GCA_959021945.1 uncultured Eubacteriales bacterium
GTTCCGTCGCCGCCTGCTGCTATGATCTGTCTGTATTGGCTTGTGTCCATAGTGGCAAAAGCCCTGTCAATAGTCATCCCTTTCGCCGCCCGTATGGGAATTACTTGATATCCCTCTGTTTGAAAACGGTCTATGATGTAATCCAAATTGTTTTTAAACAATCCATTTCCTGAGTTGGGATTGTAGAATAATAATACTTTTTCCGCTTCTTTTTCACACATTACTTGAACATCTCCCTTATTTCTCCGATTAAATACAGTGAGCCTGCAACAAGAATGACATCCGGCTTGTCCGGCATAGCCATGGCCATGGGAACTGCGGATTTACCGCTTTCGGCCACCTGGCATACTGCGCCCTTTTCCCGTAAAAGGCCGGCTAGCTCGCCTGCCGGTAGTTTTCTCGGGTTATCCGGCTCTGTCGCAATAAACCGGTCGGTAATCATCCTCAGCTGATGGGTAATCTTATCCGTTTCTTTGTCTGCCAGCATCCCTGTTATCACCAGGATCTTTTTACCAGGAAAGCAGTTTTTCATAGTTTCTTTTAGGACCACAGCTCCCGCCTCATTGTGGGCGCCGTCCAAAACAATGCAGGGCTTTCCTTCGAAAACCTCAAAACGCCCCGGCTGTCTGGCGTTTTGCAGGCCTTTATATAATTTATCGCGTCTAACTTTTATTATACTCTGTTTTCTAAGAATTTCCAAGGCGATCAGCGCTGTTTTCACATTTTCCGCCTGGTGTCTGCCTGCCATAGAAATGTTCACATTGCTGTAGTCTGTGCCGTAAATCTGCAGATCAAGCCGGCTACCGGCTGCTGATTCTTCCTGTATGCCATACTTTATCTTTGCAGCATCATACAGGATGCTCCCTTGTTCATACGCCTTACGGGCAATGACTGCTGCTGCCTCCCGCTGCTTTACATTGGATACAACCGGCACACCCTTTTTTATGATACCGGCCTTTTCTCCGGCAATCTCTGCTAAGGTGCTCCCCAGCTGCTGCATATGGTCAAAGGAAATAGAGGTAATGATGGAAAGGAGGGGCTTTTCAATCACATTGGTAGAATCGCCGCTTCCTCCAAGGCCTACTTCTAAAATCACAAAGTCCGCATCCTGGGCTGCAAAATACAAAAATGCAATGGCAGTCACCACCTCGAACTCGGTAGGTGAATCATATCCTTGATTTACCATTTCTTCTGTTTTTTCTACAACCTGGGCAGTATAAAGAGTTAATTCTTTGTCAGAAATAGTTCTGCCGTCCATCTGAATCCGCTCGTTAAAGCTCTGGATATAAGGCGAGGTATAAAGCCCCACCTTATATCCGTTTTCACGGAGCCCTTCGTAAAGAAATTTGCAGACAGACCCTTTTCCGTTGGTCCCTGCCACATGGATAACCTTCAACCCTTTTTCCGGATTCCCCAGCTTTTCCAGCAGCAGATTCATTCTCTCCAGCCCCAGGATGCTTCCAAAGCGGTCAAATTCATGTATTCTTGCAATTGCATCCATTGATCAGTCCCCCTTTTTATAATTTTCCTTCTACCATGGCCAGACGGTCGCATACTTTTGCCAGCATATCTTCGTATTTGGCCATTTTTTCTTGCTCTTCCTTTACCACTTTTTCCGGCGCTTTTTTTACAAAGCCTTCGTTAGACAACTTGCCTTTTACCCGTTTTACTTCGCCCTCCAGCTTTTTCTTTTCTTTTGTCAGGCGCTCAAGCTCGGCCTGATAGTCTACCAGATCATCGAGAGGGATGAAGATTTCCGCACCGTTAATGACAGCTGACATTACTTCTTCCGGCACTTGGGCTTTGTCCTCTGTAAAGGTAATCTCTGTAATATTGGCCAGCTTTTTAATATAACGTTCTCCTGCCTTTATGGTATCCATGGCCTCTCCCTTTGCCAAGATCACTGCCCGCAGCTGCCTGCTTGGAGCTGCATCTGCTTCTGCCCGGATATTTCGGATGCTGCGGATGGCATCCATGGCCATCATCAGCTTTTTCACTTCTGCTTCATAAGCCAGGCTTTCATCATATAGGGGCCAGTGTTCTTTTATGAGGAAGTTGTCCGGGTTATCTTTTGCTGGCTCTTCCTTTGGAAGGAAGCTCCAAATTTCTTCTGTAATATACGGCATGAACGGATGGAGCATGCGGAGCATATCCTTCAACGCTTTTACCAGCACATATCTTGCTGTCTCTTTGTCCGCCTCATCATGACCGTAAAGTCTGCCCTTTACAATTTCAATGTACCAGTCGCAGTATTCGTTCCAGATCAGTTCGTAAACCCGCTGTCCGGCCAGGGCCAGATCGAATTTTTCCATGGTTTCTGTTACATATTTTGCAGCATCGTTTACTCTGGACAGGATCCATTTATCCTCGTCCTGAAGTCCTGCTTTATCAGACATTGCCTTAAAGCTGCCCTCTTCATCCTGCAGGTTCATGATTACGAACCGAGATGCGTTCCACAATTTATTGGCAAAGTTTCTGGAGCTTTCCAGCTTGTCCTCTTTAAAACGCATATCATTTCCCGGTGTAATGCCTGTAGTCAGCATAAAGCGCAGGGCGTCTGCGCCGTACTGGTCGATGATTTCCAGCGGGTCAATGCCGTTTCCCAGGGATTTGCTCATCTTTCGGCCTTCTGCATCTCTCACAAGGCCGTGCACATACACATATTGAAACGGCGATTCTCCTGTGGTTTCCAGGGCAGAAAACACCATGCGCACAACCCAGAAAAAGATAATATCATAGCCTGTTACCAGCACATCCGTAGGATAGAAGTATTTCAGATCTTCTGTTTCCTCCGGCCATCCCAGTGTGGAAAAAGGCCAAAGGGCTGAGGAAAACCAGGTGTCCAGCACGTCTTCGTCTTGTTTTAAATTGTGGCTGCCGCAAAGGGTGCACTTGTCAGGGGTT
Source organism: uncultured Eubacteriales bacterium (assembly GCA_959021945.1). Lineage (GTDB taxonomy): Bacteria > Bacillota > Clostridia > Peptostreptococcales > Anaerovoracaceae > Hominibacterium. The sequence continues at coordinate 2,905 of CAUEYG010000051.1, forward strand.
GATTCGGCTACGATGATCTGTCCGCAGTCCTGGCAGTACCACGCAGGAATCCGGTGTCCCCACCAGAGCTGGCGGGAGATGCACCAATCCCGGATCTCTTCCAGCCAGTGCAGATACGTTTTTTCAAAGCGCTCCGGCACATGGGTCAGTTTTCCGGTTTTCGCAGCTTCAATGGCGGGCTTTGCCAATTCTTCCATGGCCACGAACCACTGATCGGACAGCATAGGTTCAATAACAGTGCCGCAGCGGTAACATTCCCCTACAGGGATCACTTTATCTTCTGTCTTAACAAGATATCCTGCATCTTCAAGGTCCGCTACCCAGGCTTTTCTGCATTCATAGCGATCCATGCCTTGGTATTTTCCTGCCAGGCTGTTCATGGTAGCGTCTTCGTTAATGCAGCAGAGGCTCTCCAGGTCGTTTCGCTGTCCCACTTCAAAGTCATTGGCGTCGTGGGCTGGTGTAATCTTTACAGCCCCTGTTCCTTTTTCCGGGTCAGGGTAAGGATCTGCAATTACGGGGATTTCTCTTCCTACCAGAGGCAAAATTACCTTTTTTCCCACCAACTCTTTGTATCGCTCGTCATCCGGATGTACGGCAATGGCAATATCGCCAAACATGGTCTCAGGCCTTGATGTGGCCACTACCACCCCTTCTCCTCCGTCTGCTGCCGGATAGCGGAAATACCAGTACTTTCCGTTTTTATCTTCATGTTCTACTTCTGCATCAGACAAGGAGGTTCCGCATTTTGGACACCAGTTAATGAGGCGGTTTCCTCTGTAAATATAACCTTTTTCATACAGCTTTACGAAAAAGTGATTTACTGCTTTGTTGCAGCCTTCGTCCATGGTAAAGCGCTCTCTGCTCCAGTCGCAGGAGTCTCCCAGCTTTCTGCACTGTTTTGTAATTTTTCCGCCGTAAATGCGTTTCCAATCCCAGGCTCTTTTGAGGAAGGCTTCTCTTCCAATGTCTTCTTTTTCAAGTCCTTCATCCTGTCTCAGTTTTTCTACCACTTTTACTTCTGTTGCAATGCTGGCGTGGTCGCTGCCTGGGAGCCACAGGGCGCTGTAGCCCTGAAGCCGTTTAAATCTGGTGAGCACATCCTGCAGGGTCTGGTCCAGAGCATGTCCCATATGGAGCTGCCCTGTAATATTAGGAGGCGGCATTACAATGGTAAAAGGCTTTTTATCAGGGTCTCTCTCTGCTTTAAAAGCCCCCTTTTCCTCCCACATGGCATAGATGCGGTCTTCAAATTCTTTTGGATTATATGTTTTGGCAAGATTTTTTTCCATTTATCTTTCTTCCTTTCCTTATTGTCCTTTTCTTAAGTTGGGTGTTGAGTCAGGCAGTCTGGGCGGGCCAGACAGGCCAACTCTATAGCTTTTTCGGAAAAAATGCGGTGGCAGAAAAGGGCATTTTTCTAATTTTATATCTTTTTGCAGATTTTTGAGGAAAAAGATATAAAACTTTCCCGCTAGAGCTGCTGTTTTTTCCGTTTTTTTGCCGGATACCGAATTTAGGCTAATTTTCACCCTGGCAATCCTACATCTTTTATATCTTTTTGCTTAATTTTCGAGAAAAAGATACAAGTCTTTGGGATTTTTGAAAAATCCGGCACCTTTCCCCTTCTCGATATTACCTACATAATAAAAAAATCCGCCCTCTATTGCTAAAGGACGGATTGTTCCGCGGTACCACCTTTATTCCGGGGCAGCCATTCGGCTCCCGGCTCTCATTTCCGGCGAGACTCCAAAGCAACCTTCAGAAAACGTTTCCCTTAAAAGTCTCTCAGCCTGGGACTTTCTCTCTGTTAAGGACTATTTCCCTACTCCTCTTTTTCATCATCTCTTATACAGTTACATAAAATTAGTTTACCCCATTCTATGAAAATGTCAAGAAATTCTTTACGCCTGACCTTCCATATAGTTTGCTTTCAGCTGTCCAATTTTTTCATTAAAAGCAGCAGCCTGTTTCTGTTGGAGCAGCTGATCTGCGATCTGGGTCTTCACAGCTTCAAAATCCTGTGTTCCAGGCTCGCCCCGCTTTTCTACTTTGATCAGGTGATAGCCAAACTGGGTTTTTACCGGGTCAGTCACTGTTCCGATTTCTGCTGAAAAAGCGGCATCTTCAAATTCCTTGACCATCTGGCCCTTTCCAAACTCTCCCAGATCTCCGCCCTTTTCCTTTGATGGGCAGGAGGAATGGGCTTTGGCAGCTTCTTCAAAGGTAGTTTCCCCTTTGTCAATGGCATCAAAGATCTCTTTTGCCTTTGCTTCTGAGTCTACCAGAATATGCTTTGCCTGCACGGTCTGTCCCTTTGCAAACTGCTCTTTGTTTGCCTCGTAAAAGGCTCTGGCTTCCTCTTCGTCCACTGCAATATCTTTGATTACCTCGGACATGGCCATCTGAGAAATAATTTCTTTTTTCATCTTTGCCATTATGTCAGCGAATTCCTGGGTTTCATCTAATTTTTCGTCTTCCCCGTACTTTGCAAAGAGGTGAAACGCAATAAACTGGTCCATAAAATACTGTTTTGCCTGAGGGTTGGATGCGTATTCTCTCTGCTGAGGAGGAATCTTTTGTAAAAATTCGTCAAAGTCCGCTTGTGTCAATTTCTCGCCTGCAACTACTGCCAATACTTCCTGATTCATAAATTTTCTCCTTTTAATTTGACGCTTCTTGTGAAGCCGCCTCTTTTTTCATATCTTTGATCATACCTTCTATCATTTCCGATGTAAAGCAAATATTTTCTCCCATTGGATTGATCACAAATCCCCGCACTGCTTTGCTCTGACTTAAAATCATATTAGCCAGGTCTTCAAAGTTAACGATCATACTGTGCTGGTTGGACTCTGAGCTGCACTTTCTCAGCTCTTCTCCATGCGTAAACACGGGATAATACAAATCGCCGTTTTTGGCTTTTATCATTTCAAAGCTGATGGTAGTATCCTTTTCCAGTGCCACCTGTCCATCTTCTCCCTCTGCAACCGGGTCCCGATCCAGGGAAATGGGCGCCAGAAGCTTGGCCCGCACCACTTCATTGAGAAGCTTTACTGTATTTTCCTGGGTAGCTTGCTGTTTCGCTTTACTGATACTTTCTACCAGACTGTCATTTCGAATGGGTTTTGGTGCTTCTGCCATAACGTTACTCCTTTTCTATGAGGCTGGCCTTCAGGCCTTCCTTGCCTGTGTCCCTGCCGCCTTTTGCTACTGCAGTGTCAACAATCTTGCCCTGAGGCATTTTTTCTGTATACTTAGCTCCGATTCCCATGAGAATCCCAAGTCCTGAGGGCGTCACCATTTCCGTTTCAATGTCATCTGTAACAAAGACATAGTCGCAGTTTTCCCGCATTGCCATAACGGCAGGTACGGGCACGGGAATGGTCCCGTGGCTGCACTGGATAAAGCCCTTTCCATCGTGAATCTCTGAGCAGAAAATTTCATCAATACCCAAGCTCTGCAGAGCCGCAGCTACTCCTACAATGTTTTTTACAGCCTGGTTTCTTCCCACTTCGTGAAAATGAACGTTTTCCACATCAGATTCATGTACTTTGGCTTCCGCCTCAGCAATGACCCGGTAGATAGACAGGGCTGTATCCTTAACAGGCTGGCTCAGGGCGCTCTTTTCAATCAGTTCCTTTATTTCCTTATGGCTGCGGTGGCTATGGTGACTGTGATGGTGCTCGTCTCCGTCATGACTGTGCTCATGAGGAAGCTTCAGGACATCTGCTCCGTCTTTTCTGCCGCCTAAATCCAGCAGTGTTTTTAAAATCATATCTCCGCTGATTCCGCTGGTGCAATCAAAATATAAGTTCATTGTTTTTTCTCCTAAATCCGATTGATATTGGAAGCCAAGTAAGCGGCTCCAAAACCATTGTCAATATTAACGATTCCGACTCCATTGGCACAGCTGTTGAGCATGGATAGAAGGGCTGAAATCCCGCCCAGATTAGCGCCATAGCCAATGCTGGTGGGCACTGCGATAACCGGCCGCTCCACAAGACCGCCTACTACGCTTGCCAGGGCTCCTTCCATGCCGGCAACTACAATGACCACATTGGCACTGCGTATCTTGTCCATCTTTGCAAAGAGCCTGTGGATGCCGGCAACCCCTACATCATAAATGCGCTCCACTTTATTTCCAAGGGCCTGGGCAGTAATGGCCGCTTCCTCTGCTACCGGAATGTCGGCGGTGCCTGCTGTTACAACGGCAATGGTTCCCTCTCTGCGGGGAACCGGATCTTCCATAAGGACGATCATTCTGGCGTCTTGAAAATATTCTGCATGAGGCAGCACCTTTTGCACTGCCTGAAAGTCTTCTTTTGCAGCTCTGGTGCCAATGACATTTTTATTCCGGTCCGCCAATTCTTTCATAATAGCCGCAATCTGTTCCGGCTTTTTCCCCTGGCAGAATACGGCCTCCGGATAGCCTGTCCGAAGGTTTCTGTGATGGTCAATATTGGCAAACCCCAGATCTTCAAAGGGAAGATCTTTGAGAATTTCCACTGCCGCCTCCGGCCTTGTTTCACCCTGGGCAACCTGCTCCATCAGTTTTGTCAAATATTCTTTATCCATATCTCCCAACTCCTTACCCTGTAAAATCAACAGTTCTTTATTATACCACAAATATGGCCTTTGGTTATCTGCTTTTTTTGTTTCTTTTTTCTCCGCAAGCCCATCTTTGCTCATTACTTTTCCGGGATATTCCGCAGTCCAGGAGCAAACGGTGGTGCAACCGGCCGCTGCCCTGATCTATAGCCTTCCTGCTGCCGGGCGGTTCCGGGACTTTCACCCATTAGAAACGTGGGGGCATCAGGCGTACAAATAAAGAGCGGCGCAGCCATCTGAAGTCAAATGGATGTGCCGCTTTTTTCTATATATTGTTTTATTTTGCCCGAAGCTTTTTCGCCGGGCTAAATTTGCTGTAAATCTTCTTATCCATCTTGGCGGAATAGCAGCAAATCCACTTTGTTATACCTTTTTTGTTAATACTGAGTCAAAAGGTACAAATTTTCAAGGCTTCAGGGCCCGCATTTTGGCCATTTCTTGAAAAAGGCCCTTTTTCTCGAGTTTTAGG
>CAUEYG010000052.1 GCA_959021945.1 uncultured Eubacteriales bacterium
GTCAGGAGAGCTGCCGGATATTAATTCGCCTATTGAATTTGGCGTCCTTTTAATGAAAGAATTTCTCATTGGATATTTACTGGGATTTATCATGCAGCTGTTTGCCTTTGTAGTCACTTATGCCGGCTCAATCATTGACTTTCAAATGGCTTTGGGAATGGCCAGCATCTACGATGCGCAAAATGGTGTTCAAGTGGCTCTGACAGGGAATATTCTCAACATTTACTTTATGCTGCTTTTTTTCGCTGTAGACGGACATCTGGCTCTCATGGATATTCTGGTAACCTCAGCAGATATTGTCCCTTATGGGCAGATCGCCTTTGGGGCAGAAGCTGTTCAGGCAGTGTTAGATGTATTCTATCAATGTGTTTTGTTTGCTGTGAAGCTGGCGTTTCCAGTAATCGGCATTGTGTTGATTTTAGATATTGGGGTAGGAATCTTAATGAAGATTATTCCTCAGATTAACTTATTTATTTTGGATATTCCATTAAAAATTTTGTTGGGATTTACAATGCTGCTGTTTTTAGCGTCTCCGGTAGGAGAATATTTGGGAACTGTTATATCAGAAATGTTAAGAGCTGTGCAGCATGGGCTAACGGTTATTTAAAAGGGAGTGAACAAGTTTGGCGGGAGGAGAATCAAAAACTGAAAAAGCCACCCCCAAAAAACGAAGGGACGAGAGAAAAGAAGGTAATATCTTTTTCAGTAAAGATGTTGTCAGCGTTGTATTCGTATTTGGCGCCTTTTATTCCTTGAAATTGTTGTTTCCGGGAATCACCCAATCGGTCAGCTCTTTTATGGTAAGCTTTGTGGAGATGGCAGGCGGGGCGCAGGACTTGTCAATGGGAAGGCTCCAGAAAATTGGATATGATTTTGCTGAGACCGGTGCAAAATGTTTGATCCCTATTCTGTTGATCTGCATGGCACTGGCTATTTTGGGGACAGGGGTGCAGACCAAGTTTTTGTTTTCAAGAAAACGCATGGCCCCCAAGCTTAGTAGATTGAGTCCACACAAAGGGATTAAGAAAATGATTTCCCTGAAAAATGTTGTGGAACTTATTAAGAGTATCCTAAAGATTGTGATTATGGCAGCAATCATGTACACGCTTTTAAAGGATGACTTTGTCAGCATTGTCAGGACCATGGACATGGATGTGAAGATGTCTGCCGCCTATGTGCTGAGCTTGATTATAGAAATGGTTCTTAAACTGTGTCTGGTATTTCTGGTCATTGCGGTCTTTGATTATTTGTATCAAAGATGGGAATACGAGCGCAGCATCAAGATGTCAAAACATGATTTAAAAGAAGAATACAAGCAGACAGAAGGAAACCCTGAAATAAAGGGAAAAATTAAGGATATTCAGAGACAGCGAGCCAGATCAAGAATGATGCAGGCCGTACCTGAGGCCGATGTTATTATTCGAAACCCAACTCACTTTGCTGTAGCCCTGAGATATGATATTGACAAAGACAATGCGCCGATACTCCTTGCTAAGGGTCAAGATGAAATGGCTCTGCGCATTATTCGCGTAGGTGAGGAAAATCAGGTGGCCATTGTTGAAAATAAACCGCTTGCCAGGGGAATCTTTGCCACAACAGAACTGAACAGGGAAATCCCTGCTGATTATTACAGCGCAGTGGCAGAAGTCCTCGTATATGTATATAAGCTCAATAAGAAAGACGGAGTAAGCAATGAAAAGAATTATGAATAATGCGGTGGCTCTGTTTGTAGTGGTCATCGTTTTACTGCTGATTATACCATTAAATCCATTCTTATTGGATGTAATGATTATTATAAATATCTCGCTTTCTATGGTAATACTGCTGATCAGTATGAACATAAAAGAGCCTTTGGAATTTTCTATTTTTCCATCGCTCCTGCTGATTACCACCTTGTATCGCCTGGGGATTAATGTTTCTTCAACCCGAAACATTTTGACTAATTCAGGATCTGCAGGACAAGTAATCGCATCCTTTGGAGACTTTGTACTCCAGGGAAATGTTATTGTTGGATTTATTATTTTCTTAATTATCATGCTGGTGCAGTTCTTAGTTATTACAAAGGGCGCCGAGCGTGTAGCTGAAGTCGCTGCCAGATTTACCTTGGATGCTATGCCGGGTAAGCAGATGGCCATTGATGCGGATTTAAGCTCAGGGCTGATTAACGAGCAGCAGGCCAGAGAGCGGCGTGAAAAGATCCAGAGAGAGGCTGACTTTTACGGCGCCATGGATGGTGCTACGAAAATCGTAAAAGGCGATGCTATTATGTCGCTGATTATTACAGCCATTAACTTGATCGGAGGTTCTGCCATCGGAATGCTCCAGGGAGGAATGGGCTTTTCTGAGGTGCTGCAAGTTTATTCCATCGCTACAGTAGGAGATGGTTTGGTTTCTCAGATACCGGCGTTGCTGATTTCCACTGCTACCGGTATGATTGTAACCAGAGCCGTTTCCGAAGGAAGCCTGAACTCGGATGTATCCACCCAGTTCCTGGCGCAGCCAAAGGCGATTATGACTACCGGCGGCGTGCTCTTAATACTGACCTTGATTCCGGGTATGCCGAAGTTCCAGCTGATCGTTGTATCTGTCATACTTATCTTTGGCGGCCTGTATTTAATGCGCAAGATGCAGCAGGAGGCAAAGGAATTTGCCCTTATGGCAGCCCAGAACGAAACCAGCGTAGAAGCGCCTCAGACAGAAGAGGATTACTATAAAGATATTAACAACGTGTATTCACTCATTGGTGTAGAACCTATTGAGATGGAGTTTGGATACAGCCTGATTCCTCTGGTAGATGAATCCAGCGGAGGCAAGATGCTGAACCGAATCGTTATCTTCAGGAGACAATATGCACAGGAAATGGGATTTGTCATACCTTCTGTGCGGCTGAGAGACAGTTCCAGCCTTAATACAAACCAATACGTCATAAAGGTAAGGGGGGAAGAAGTGGCAAAAGGAGAAATCCTGGTAGACCATTATCTGGCCTTGGAGCCTGCCTCCCCAACAGCAGAAGTAGATGGAATTGAAACCGTTGAACCGGCATATGGTATTCCTAGTAAATGGATTCTTCCTGAAAATAAGGAATTGGCCGAAATCTACGGATACACGGTTATTGATCCTCTGTCCGTTATGCTGACCCACCTGTCAGAAACAATTCGTCAGCATGCCTACGAGCTGCTGAATCGTCAGGAAGTGGTGCAGCTAGTGGAAAGCCTGAAAAAGACATCGCCTGAACTCATTGAAGAGACAGTACCGAATATTGTAACTTATGGAAACCTGCAGAAGGTTTTGATCAATCTTCTGAAAGAAGGAATTCCCATCAAAGATATGGAGACCATCCTGGAAACGATTGCAGATTCCGCCGGCGCCGGAAACGATATGACCATGGTAATCGAGCAGATTCGAATGGCGCTGAAACGCACCATTACAAGAAAATTCTGCACAGGAGGACAGATGCGTGTTCTCACTTTGGACGCGGCGCTGGAAAAGCAAATGGTGGAAAGTATGGCAAAGAGCGATCAGGGCGTATACTTGGCCCTGAGTCCGGATGTTATGCAGCATGTTATTGAGCAGATTGGAGAAGAACTGAAAAAGTTCAGCGAGCTGTCCCAAGATCCGGTGATCTTGACGAGTCAGGTGATCCGCGTATACGTGTATCGTATGCTGGAACCTTTTTATCCGGGAATTTACGTTCTTTCCTTTAATGAGATCGCCAGCAACATTCAGATTCAGGCAGTGGGAAACATTACACAATCTTAAGATGAAAGCAGGGACTTGATATGGAAATGCAACCGAACAGACAGTTTGCCGATAAGTCAAACGAAGAGCTTTTGGAGCAGTACTGCAGGACCGGCTACCTTGAGGTCAAGCAGGAACTGGTGCTCCGTTATCTGTATGTGATCAAAAGCGCGGCGATCCGAATGCGGGATGTATATCTTGGCTTTGCTCAAATGGAGGATGTCATAAATGAAGGCGTTATTATACTCATGAATGCCATCGACAAATTTGATCCGGATAAAAATGTAAAGTTTGAAACCTATATATCAAAGCGAATTCGGGGAATGATTATTGATCTTGCCAGAAAGCAAGATTGGATTCCCAGGAGTACAAGGAAAAATGCCCGAACCATTCAGGAAGCATCGGATGAATTGACTGCTAAAAACGGCCGGAGGCCGGAAGAACATGAGCTTGCAGAACATTTGGAGCTGACAGTAGAAAAATTTCGGGAAGTAAGTTCAAAAATTAATTTGTTTTCTGTGGTATCTTTAGATATGATATTAGAGGGAGCAGGTGAAAATAAACAATCCATGTCCATCCCTTCCGAGGTATTGAGAGAACAACCGGAGGAATCTTACCTTGACCAGGAGTTCAAGCAGGTACTGGCAGATGGAATCAAAACGCTAAAAGAAAAAGAGCAAATGGTCGTCTCCCTTTATTATGTGGAAGAATTGAACATGAAACAGATCGCACAAGTGATGGAAGTCAGTGAACCTCGTATTTCACAAATCCATGCCAATGCGATTCGCAAATTAAAAGATTATATTGAGCATGAGATGCAGCTGAACGCAGGCAGGAAAGGAGAATAACATGTTTCAGGGATTTTATAATGCGACCTCGGGTATGCTGACCCAGAACCGCAACCTTAATGTAATTAGTAATAATATGGCCAACGTTTCTACGCCGGGATTTAAAAGTGATAAATTTATTGCTACCACTTTTCGCGAGGAGCTTATTTCCAGAATCGGAAATAAGGATAAAAGCACAGCTTCCCCGCTTGGCACCATGGCCATGATACGGGCTTCTGATGAAACGGTCACTGACTTTACAAATACAGCTTATGCCCCTACAAGAAATTCGTTGGATTTCGCACTGTCAGGGTCAGGCTTTTTCAGTGTTCAGACTGCAAACGGAGTAGTCTACACCAGAAACGGCTCCTTTACCTTAGATGACCAAGGGTATCTGTATCTTCCTACTATAGGCCGAGTGTTAGGTGAGAATGGTCCGATTCGTTTAGGCACGGATAAAATTAAGGTGGACTCTTCTGGAACAATCTACAGTGAAGACGGGAATACCCGATATGGCACTCTTCGGATTGTAGATTTTCAGAATTATGACACACAGCTTGTGAAAACCACCGGAAACGTATTTATTGCTCCCAACGGCGGAGCGACCCCTGCCAATGCAAAGGTGGTGGGCAGCGCCCTTGAGAGTTCCAATGTAGATGCCGTTGACCAGATGGTTCAGATGATGAGCAGCCAGCGAGCGCTGCAAAGCTCTGCTCAGGTTATGAAAATGTATGATCAACTAATCGGAAAGATTGTTTCTCAGCTGGGGCCGGCATAAAGGTTGGCCAACTTATATATAACACAGGAGGTTAAGTAATGGATACTTCATTTTATACAGCTGCTCGGGGGGTTCGTTCCCAGCAAGAGCGCATGAACGTCATTTCCAATAACATTGCAAATTTGAATACAACCGGTTATAAAATGCAAAGCTCTGCTTTTTTAGACTTGATGTATTACAATATGCGCGCACCGGAAGGAGAGTTGACTACATTAAAGGCGGGCACCGGCGTTATGTTGGAGCGGACGGATATTGATTTTTCTGCAGCAGCCCCATCGCCTACAGGACAGCCCATGGACTATGCTCTGATGGGCGAAGGATTTTTTATGGTAAGAGATCCGTCTACAAATGAAATTACATATACAAGGGACGGCCATTTTTCCGCATCAGTAAGAGCGGACGGCATGTATTTGATTACGGACAATGGAAAGCTAGTGCTGGACTCCAACCGCAACCCAATTCGAGTTACTGACGGCAAGGCAGCTGTAGAGCCGGGGGTATTTACCTTTGTAAATACCAATGGGATGCTAGCAACAGGCAATAACGAATTTTCCCCTGTAGCCAAAAACGGAGCGCCTATTTTAGTTCAGAACCCTGATCTGAAAAACGGATATTTGGAAATGTCCAATGCAGATCTGGCAGAAGAGTTTTCCAAGACAGTAGAAGCATCCAGGGCATACTCCTATGCTTTGAAAATGGTCCAGACCTCTGATGAAGTAGAACAAACGATCAACAGCCTGAGAGGATAGAGAGGAGGTAGGTGCAGATGAGTATTAAAAGTTATGAAGATATGGATGGCATTGCGTTAGACGTAATGCGGGAAATCGGAAGCATTGGTACGGGAAATGCAGCTACGGCCTTATCCGGGATGATTTCCGAGCAAGTGAAAATGACAGTGCCGGAAATCGAAATAAAAGAATTTAACGATGCAGTAAATTTGTTGGGATCACCCGAAGATGTGGTGGCGGCTGTCTTGGTACATATGAGCGGCGAGATTGAGGGGACCATGTTGTTCCTGTTGAGACTGGATTTTGTTACGGCTGTGATCCAGCATATTTTGGGACACGAAGTACATGACTATTCTGAGCTTCATGAAATGGAGATCTCAGTTCTGACAGAAGTAGGAAATATTATGATTTCTTCCTATGCCAATGCGCTGTCAAATTTAGCGGGTATGGAAATCCATATGTCCGTTCCGGCCATAGCTGTGAACATGCTGGGAGGAATTTTATCAGTGCCTATGGCGGAAATGGGATATGAGACAGATAAATTAATGATGATTAATGGCAAGTTGATCCTAAATAATGAGAAACATGACAGTACAATTTTAATGCTGCCGGAAATTGAATCATTAAACAGATTAATGAATAAGCTGGTGGGCGGTTATGAGTAAAGAAATTAAGATCGGTATTGCAGATATGAAGATAGCTCGAAGAGAGGGTGTTCTGATTACACACGCCCTAGGGTCCTGTATTGGAATTACCCTGTATGATCCTGTCATTAAACTGGGGGCGCTGATTCATATCATGCTGCCTCAGGCAACAGGAGGCAAAGATATCAATTTGTTTAAATTTGCTGATACAGGTATTCAGGAAACGTTGCGAAAGCTGGCTGTATTTGGCGGAGTGAAAAACAGGTATGTCTGCAAGATTGCCGGCGGAGCTCAGATGTTTGCAGTCAACGGGGGAGGCAGCATTGGAAACATCGGAAAAAGAAATATCGAGAGTGTAAGAAACGTATTGAGCGCGGAAGGGATCAGAATCCGCAATCAGGATGTGGGAGGCAATTATGCCAGAACCATGCTGATGAACGTTGAAGACGGTATGGTAAAACTCCGAACCATTGGAAGACCGGAGATTATTTTGTAAGTCACGTAGGAAGCGAGGTAAATTATGGCGGAAACAGAAATATTGCTGGAATCAGGAACGAATGAAATGGAGATCATGGAATTCACAATTTATGGTGAATCCTATGGCATCAATGTAGCAAAAGTAAGAGAAATTATGATGTCAGATGCAGTGAAACCCATTCCTCATTCCCATCCATGCGTAGAAGGTATTTTTAAACCCAGAGGAATTGTGCTTACAGTTGTTGACTTGCCCAACTATCTGACCGGTCAGCCAACGGAACGGCATGAAAAAGACCTGTTTATTGTGACCAATTTCAACAAGCTGAATATTGCCTTCCGGGTTCAGGCGGTTGTAGGAATCCAAAGAATTTCATGGGCGAATATTGAAAAACCCAATAAAACATTGAGCCGGGGAGAAGACGGCGTTGCGACAGGTATTGCCAATTATGGCAACAAGCTCATTACTATCTTGGACTTTGAAAAAATAGTAGCAGAAATTGCTCCGGAAACAGGAATCCAAATGTCAGAGATTGACGCTCTGGGAGAACGGGGAAGAGATGACCGCGCTATTATTTTTGCTGAAGACTCGGTACTGCTGTCCAAGATGGTAGAAGACTCTCTGAAAAAGGCCGGATATGTCAATTTGCACAAATTCAATAATGGGCAGGAAGCGTGGGATTATCTCAGCAGCATCCGTGACGACAGCGATCTGTATGAAAAAGCCAGCCTAATTATAACGGATATTGAAATGCCTAGAATGGATGGCCACCGGCTGACAAAGCTGGTC
>CAUEYG010000053.1 GCA_959021945.1 uncultured Eubacteriales bacterium
ACGATAACTTGCTAATATATTCATGACAATCACACTCCTTAAACATTGGTCAGCTGAATAAACAGCTTTTGCAGGTCCAGCCTGCTGACCTCCAGATCATCCGGTACAGAGGACCGGTCTAAAACCCCCATAATATGAGCTGTTTTCAGCCCGCCCAGAATATCTACGCCGATGACTTCCTTCCCCCTTATAAAGGCATCGACAGAGCTGGCTTTTCCTGAAACAGAATATCCCTTAGAAAGCAAGGCTTCACAGGATTCATTGCGTATGATTTTTCCTCTATCAATCATAACAATCTGCTCAATGACTCCTGCGACCTCTTCAATTAAATGGGTAGACAAAATAATCGTACATGGGTCATTGCTGTACTTTTCAATTAAGAGCTTGTAAAAGAGATCCCTGTGATTGGCGTCCAGGCCTAAAACCGGCTCATCCAACAAAATGTACGGCGCTCCTGTGGAAAGGGCGATAATAATTTTGAAAATAGAGGAATAACCGGTAGAAAGTCCTTTGACTTGTTTTTTTATGTCCAACCCAAAGTGAAGGGCCAGATTTTCCGCATAAGCAGTATTAAAGTTGGGATAAAACTGTTTGGACCACCGAAAGGCCTCTTTTATTTTCATTTTTTCCGGATACAGCAGCGGTTCACTCATTAAATATAAGCGCTGCTGAGCCTGATCGTTTTCTGATGCAGGCATTCCGTCTACAGTAACAGAACCGCTGTCAGCAAAGAGTCGGTTGGAAATAATGTTGAGCAGAGTCGATTTTCCGGCTCCGTTTCTTCCCAGCAGACCGTATATTTTATGCTCTTCAAAATGTACAGAAACGTCATCTAAGGCTACAACCTGATTAAAACGCTTTGAAACATTTTTGATCTCAATTCCATTCATCTTTGAAAACCCCTTTCAATCATAGCCATTACATCTTCTGCTGTCAGACCCAGTCGTTTGGCTTCTTCTACCAGTCCGGAGATAAAGTTGTCATAAAACTGGTTTTTTCTCATTTGCTGTAACTTTTCTGTAGCTCCTGCGCTTACAAACATACCTACACCTCTTTTTTTATACACAATATTTTCATCAACTAACCGGTTGATTCCCTTGAGAGCCGTGGCCGGATTGATCTTATAATTAGCGGACAGCTCTGTGATAGATGGAATTTGTTTTTCTTCAGGAAATGCTCCGGATAGGATTGCATCTTCAATGCCTTCTGCAATCTGCAGAAAGATCGGCTTTCCTGAGTCAAAATCTACTCTCATGAAATCCCTCCTTTTCTTTTTTTAATAAAACGCCCAGGCCTAGTTTGTTAAGCGGTTAATTACATAACTAATTAACTATGTAAGCATTATGCCATAGATAAAAAATACTGTCAAGATTAACTTTCCTCTTTTGGCAAGAAAAAACAAAATCAGTACAATCTTGTTTAATTCCATAGGAATCAATAGCTGGCGGACATAACTTTTTGAATAGAGATAAACGTTGAAATATCAATGATAATATGAAATGAAGAGGAGGAGAAGGGCGGGCAAAAACTTGACAGATGGCATTAGTCTGCTATAATAGTTTTTGAACAGTGTATTTAAAAAGAATACACTGCTTTTTGTTTCAGGGGATCAAAAGGTGGGAAATGATTCGAAAGATAATAGAATGGAAAATCGTAATACTTTGTATCCTGCTGCTGTTTATGGTGATTGGCCTGGGCTATGTGATCATTACCCAGCTGGTTACAAAAAATGTACAGCTGATTGTTGACGGTCAGGTAACGAACTATAAAACAAACAGTTACTCTGTGGAAGAACTTTTGGAAGAAAAGGAGCTTTACTTAGCAGAGGAGGATTCCGTCAAACCGGCCCTTGATCAGACGCTGACTGATGGAAGCAAGGTAAAGGTTGTAAAAGCAGTGCCCTTTACCCTGCAGGCTGACGGCACTACAAAAGAGCTAAAGGCACTGCCCGATACAATTGGCCATGTTCTGCAGGAGCTGGAGGTTACACTAAGTCAGGAGGATAAGGTAAAGCCTGCTCTCAGTGAAACCCTTATGGCAGGAACAGAGATCGTCATTAATCGGATTACAAAAGATGTGCAGGAAGTAACAGAAAAAACGGATTTTAAGGTAAAGACAACCGGAGATAATGATTTGCCGGCGGGCACAACAAAAGTGCTGCAAAAGGGGAAAAAGGGCCAGGAAAAGGTTACCTATGAGATTACATATTCAGACGGCAAGGAAGTTGCCAGAAAAGAACTGGATCGCCAGACCGTAAAGAAACCTCAGGACAAGCTGGTGGCGAAAAGTACCAGGGGGATGATACAGGGAAAAGAATATGTGAAAAAATTTACTGTGAAAGCTTACGCTTACAGCGGAGGCGGCACGACGGCTATGGGGACAAAAGCCCGAACAGGAGAAATTGCTGTAGATCCCAGTGTAATACCGCTGGGAACAAATGTCTATGTAGAGGGCTACGGTTTTGCCAGAGCCGAGGATACAGGCGGCAACATCAAGGGAAATACCATTGATGTTTATAAAAATTCACAGAGCGCCTGCCTCAATTGGGGCGTTCGCCATGTGACAATTTATATTCTCAGCCAATAGCTGAGCTTGTAAAGGAGGGAGTATGAAAGAAGAAGCAAGTATAAAGCGCAGGATAGGGGGTGCTGCAGTTGCGGCAATGATGCTGATGTCAATATTGACCCCGGTATCTTATGTTTCTGCAGATTCGCAGCCAGTGCAATCCCCGTCCCAACAGGAAACAGACACTGTTGTAAATCAAAAATCAACGGCTGCACAAGCAGTGATGGTTACAGGTATAAGTCTAAACCGTAAATCGGTTTCACGAAAGGTCGGTGCCAAGATAACACTGAAAGCAACGGTAACCCCGTCCAATGCTACTAATAAATCGGTAACTTGGAGATCCTCCAACCCGAAAGTGGCCGCAGTCAGTCAAACAGGCGTTGTAACAGCAAAGGGAGCAGGGAAAGCTACTATTACAGCAATATGCGGAAGCAAATCTGTATCTTGCCAGTTTCAGGTAAATCTGTCTGCACCGACGAAGGTTCGTGCTGTTGCACAGGGTATAACGGCTGTAAAGCTCAAATGGAAAAAGACACAGGGCGCAGACGGATACCAGATTTACAGAGCAAACAAGAAAAACGGCCGGTATAAAAAAATTGCAACTGTAAAAGGAGCCGGAAAGACAAGCTATGTGAACAAAAAACGGACTACGGGAAAAAAATATTATTATAAGGTAAGGGCTTATTCAGGTAAATCTTACAGTCCCTTTTCAAAAAAAGTCTTAGGAAGAGCAAAGCCGCTGAAAACGACTGTAAAACTAAAAGCCGGCGAGGAAAAAGTTAAAATATCATGGAAAAAGGTAAAGGGAGCTCAGGGTTATCATATCTACCGCTCTGTATCGAAAAAGGGAACCTATAAAAGAATTCAAGCAGTCAGGACAGGCAACACAACCAGCTTTACTAATACAGAATTGAAAGGCGGGAAACGATACTATTATAAAGTAAGGGCGTACCGCAATGTAAAAGGACACAAAGTCTTTTCCAGCAGCTCAGAGCCAATAGCAGCCAAAGCGAAAAAAGTGAAATTAAAAACCCACAAAAAAGGGTTTCAATATAAGAAAAAATTTGTTGTTAAGGCATATGCTTATACAGGAGGCGGCAGAACCGCAATGGGGACTCGGGCCAGAAGGGGAGCCATTGCCGTAGATCCAAGGGTGATTCCTATGGGAACCGACGTCTATGTAGAAGGATATGGCCATGCCAAGGCAGAAGACACAGGCGGCAACATTAAAGGCAAAACAATTGATTTGTACATGGGTTCAAGAGGCTCCTGCATGAAATGGGGAGTGCGGTACAAAACCATTTATGTACATGTCAAAAAATAAAGGATGAAACAAAAGAGACGATCTTACGAACGTCTCTTTTTCTCTGTATGACAGCCTAGCGCAAATGTTTTTCCAACAGATCAATAAAAGTGGTGAGACTGTCTTTTTTAGGAAATATGACCCTGGCTGAACCGGCACTTCCACCGCCTTTTCCATTGTAGATGGAGGCGTTTTCTTTTACCAGTCTGCCGCAGTCAACGGTGCCGTTTGAAAAGAGCAGCAGCGTGTTATCCTGAGAGGCTACAAGAAGCAATAGCTTTTCCACCTCTTTCATCAACGGGCGTCCGATATTGAGCAGGTCATCCGTTTTCATATCGTGATACTCAAAGACAAGGAGGGAATCACCATGGCCGGACTCCTTTAACCTGTTGAGTTGGCTGCGGATTTCCTGAATTCTCTGTTCTATGACAGAGTGGCGCAGGGTATGAAGTTCCTTCTTGAGGGCAGCTGTCCGTTCCTCCCTACTTTTGATTTTATCCATGAGATCATCCGGACCTGCTGAAAAACGATTTCCAAGGGATGTGACCAGGTCATGTTTTTTATCGTAATCCAGCAGCGCACGTTTGCCTGCTTCAAAATAAATACGAAACATCCCTTTATAATGTTCCACCTTATAGATCTTTACCAGGCCCACCTGGCCGGCTGTAGCAGGATGAGTACCGCAGCAGGCAACGCAGTCAGCAGCATTTTTCATATCACCGACACATACGATGGATATTTCCTCATCAATGGCTAAGGCTTTTCGCAGGGGCATCCTTTCCGCTTCCTGCCTGGTCTCAAAACGAAGGACTGTTACAGGCAGGTTGGACCAGATAACTTGGTTGGTAAGAAGCTCTGCCCTCTTTGCCATTTCCCAGGTAATTTCCTTTACATCAGGATTCTCTTCCAGCGCAATATCAATGGTCATATAGTCCTGACCCATATGAAAGCCCCGGTTGACACCGCCAAACTCCTGAAAACAAATTCCTGATAAAATATGTTCTCCGCAGTGGCGCTGCATGTTGTCAAAACGTCGGTCCCAATCAATGCAGCAATGCACAAGTTCTCCCTGCTTAATGGGAGCGGGATGAGAAACCCGGTGGTATACCAGTCCTTCCTTTTCAAAAACATCCAGAACATCCCAATCATTGATGGTTCCAAGATCGCAGCTCTGGCCGCCGCCTGTAGGGAAAAATACGGTTTGATCTAATAAAACCAGATCATCCTCTACTGATAAGACACAGGAATCGCATTCTTTTAAATAAACATCCTGTTGGTATAATTTTGTGGTATTCATAATGTCTCCTAACAGTATTTTTGTTCTTAATGGAAAGATTGTAATATAAATTGCGTAAAAAAGTCAATAATTAGTCTGTCCAAATAGATCAATTTGTTATATAATAAAACAAACATGTACTAATTTGCTATAGAATAAGTGAGCGCCTCATTTCATACAATTTCAGTGGAATCATTTGTAATGAAAAAGGGGTGGAGTTATGAAAAAACGATTGTTACAGATTGGGGTTTGTATCGGTGTTTTGGTAATGGTTACTGCGTTAGTGCCCGGGTATGGTAAAATCGCAGAACGTGTACAGAGCGTTATGGCAAGCGATGTGCTCTTACTGGATCCCGGCCACGGAGGCATTGACGGAGGGGCAGTGAGTAGCCGAGGCGTTTCAGAAAAGGCCATTAATCTGCAGATCGCCCAGGAGGTAAAAGAATTAGCTGAGGCGGCAGGATGGCGCGTTGTGATGACAAGAGAAGGGGACGAAGGATTGTACCAGGAGGGCAGCGGTACGATTCGAAGCCAGAAAACCCAGGATCTAAAGGCCAGAAGAGAATTAATACAAAAGACAGAGCCGGAGCTGGCCATCAGTATTCATTTGAATAGCTTTAAAGAGGATGCTTCTGTAAAGGGAATGCAAGTCTTTTATCCGGGCACAGGGGGAGAACAACCTGTGCTGGACAAAAGCAAGCATTTAGCAGAGGTGCTGCAGAGCAGTGTGGCTGATTCCGTTCAGGCGGAGAGGGACAGGACGCCCCTGGCAAAGACAGATGTTTATCTGTTTAAACAAGTCACAGTGCCCATTGCCCTGATTGAATGCGGTTTTTTATCGAATCCTCAGGAAGCGGAACTGCTGCAAAACAGTCAATATCAAAGAAAGCTGGCGGAAGGTATCTTTGATGCAGTTACGGAATTCACAGGAAAAGAACCTCATAAGGATATTGACCTTGTGGACAGCGCGGCAAAAGATAAAGGATAAAATTGTATAATTTTTTTAGAAACAAGGAGGAAAACGTGTTAAAAGAAAAAAATATCTATAAGGATGAGCTCCCCGTCAATGTGGTTGTGGCTAACATTGAGGAATATCCGATTCATTTTCATGATGACATGGAAGTGGTCTATGTTCTGGAAGGGAGTGTGATTCTCCGCAATGGTTATTATACATATACGCTGAAACAAGGAGATATTTTTATTCTGAATGACAGGGAAATGCACAGCTTTACCAATACAGGTGAAAAAAATATGGTGATGATGCTGCAGCTGGACCTTGCTTATTTTTCAAAGTATTACGATAATCTGAAAAACAATTTTTTTGTCACTGATATGGAAGATGACAGCGATGAAAGTCTGGAAATCCTCCGCAGCATTCTGGCCAGAATCATGATGGAAATTTTACAAAAGGGCTATGGCTTTGAGCACAAAGTTATTGAAAGCACCCACAACTTGATCGCTTGTCTCATGTCTGACTTCCAGTATTTTGTCATGGAAGACGGTAAATTTGTTAATGAGGCAAAGAACAAGGGAAACAAAATTTTAGCAGGCAGGCTCAATCGCATTACCGATTACATGTATGACAACTACTCGCGTAAGCTGACCCTAAATGAAATTGCCAATCGGGAACACTTGAGCATTTATTACTTATCCCATGTAATAAAAGAAGCTACAGGACTTAGTTTTCAGGATCTGCTCAGCTTTATTAGAGTGGAGGAGTCGGAAAAGCTGCTGCTTGGGACAAATAAAAAGATCGGGGCGATTGCCGAAGAAACCGGATTTTCTGCAGTGCGTTACTATATCAAACACTTTCAGACCTGGTATGGCATGCACCCTCTGGAATACCGAAAGCAGTTTACAGGAAAAGTCAGCAGCAGGGAAACACATGCCCGGTACGTGCGAAGTACACCGGCGGAGATTGAAGATGCAATTCGCCTGCAGGTAAAGGGTGTTTATACAGATTACATCAATAAACAAAAGGCAAAGCCTGTGATTGTTGATGTGAACATTAGTGATGACTATACGATAGATCAGAAGACTAAATCCACCGAATTGAAAGAGCTGATGGAGCGGGAAAATATGAAGCCAATGGCAGGACCTTATCAGATGCTGAGGAGTCTTGGAGAAACCATTATTGCTTCAGGAAAAAATTATATTATTACGACAGCCTCTAAGTATCCGGGGCCTCTCAGCAGTTTGAGCATTTTGGTATATAATTTCAGCGAAGCGGTAGAAACTGATCTGAGAAATACGACCAGCAAAGAAAGTACGCTTGAGATTATTCGAAAGTATGATGAGGAAATTGAATTTCTTGTGCGCTGCTCCGGTTTGTCCGGGGACTTTAAAATATCTCGCTATAAAACGTTTCGAAATAAAATTATATCTGACCTGGAAAACGTAATCCACCCTCATGGAGCCTACAGCAGGAGAGAGGAGATTATCAGCCAATGGACGTCTCTGCCTGTTATTGAATTCGGTGATTTCACCAGTTCTGATACCCTCAGCCTCCGTACAACTTTGAAAGGGTTTAGTGCAGAATTGTTATTGGTTGATAAAAAATAAGAGCAATTTAGTACCATTTTAAGACAAACATATTGTTGAAACTTTCAGACTACTTTGATAACATTGAATTGTCAAAAACGAACGTTATGTTTTAAGAAGAAATGTTTGGAGGTAGGAAGATGAAATTACTTATTATTGGAGCAGGCGGAGTAGGAACATCGGCAGCGATGATTA
>CAUEYG010000054.1 GCA_959021945.1 uncultured Eubacteriales bacterium
GGAGCAGGATGCCATTGCCGGATAATCGGTGAGAAGGCGCTTCATAGGTTGAACCGCAAGTCAGGAGACTTTGCTCAATCAGGTGTTATTTGAAAGATCTTTGGGTGGGAAGGTTGGTTCTTTTTCATGTTGAACAAAACTTCCTCATCTGACAAATCGAGGAAGTTTTTTTGTGATAGGAAATCTTGGCAAAAGGGGTGTTTCATAGGGAAAGCAATTTTGTCCCTCGGTTTCCAAAACAGGAACAAACTTCCCGTTCTAAAAATGCCTTTTCATCCGCAAGGGTGCGGCAGCTGTGAATTTATTCAGGCTGCTGTATCCTTGCTCCTTTTTGCATAAAATTCAGAAAACATAAGTGCGTTTTATTGCCATCATACCTTATCAATGATATAATATGGACATTACTGAAAATAGAAATTTAGGAGGTCTTAATATGAAGGGCTATACGAGCGAAACCATTAGAAACGTCGCACTTGTGGGACACGGCGGATGCGGCAAAACCACATTTTTGGAATCAGCGCTGCTGGCTACAGGTGTGATTGACAGACTGGGAAAAGTCGAAGATGGAAACACGGTTTCCGATTACGATAAAATGGAAATGGAAAAGGGATTTTCCATCAATACATCCATTGTCCCGGTAGAGTGGAAAAACAGCAAGATCAATTTTATTGATACTCCCGGATACTTTGATTTTATCGGGGAAGTAAATGCAGCCCTGAGAGCGTCAGAGGCGGCTGTGATTTTAGTCGATGCAGGCGCAGGTGTTCAGGTAGGAACCGAGCAGGCGTGGAAGGCCTGCGAACGCTATAAGATGCCTAGATTTATTGTAATAAACAAAAGAGACAAAGACGAATTCGATTTTTATAAAACCTTTGATGAACTGAAAGCAAAATTCGGCGATACCTTGATTCCATTCAGCTGGCCGCTGTCTGCAGAGATTGACGAAGATCTGAAAGAAGCCATTGCCATGACAGATGATGATCTGATGGAAAAATATTTTAACGGCGATAATTTCAGTGATGAAGAGATAAAAAAGGGACTGGTAAAGGGAATTTCAGAAGGAGGAATCGTTCCGGTATGTTCTTCAGCCTTTTCTTTGGGACATGGAATCGAAGGATTGATGGATTTGCTGGTTACTTATGTTCCGACTCCATTGCAGCATGGCCCGTATAAAGGCTTTAACGATAAAAACGAACCGGTAGAGAGACTTTGCGTTGTGGACAGCTCCCCTTCCGCCTTTGTGTTTAAGACCATTGTAGACCCGTTTGTAGGAAAGATCTCAGTTATGAAAGTGGTAACAGGAAAGCTGACCTCCGGCATGGAAATTTTAAACGAACGGACCGGCAAGGGGGAAAAGCTGGGCAAGCTGTTTTTCCTCCGGGGAAAAGAGCAGCAGGAGCTTAATTATGCGGAAGCCGGCGATATTGTAGCAGTAGCAAAGCTGCAGCACACCTTATCCGGCGACACCCTTTGCGATAAAAACGATATTATTCGTTATCTGCCTTTGGATTTCCCAACGCCGTCTCTATATGTGGCTATTGAAGCTGCTGATAAAAAGGACGAGGATAAGGTCTTTTCAGGTTTGACAAGGCTTAGAGAAGAGGACCCATCCTTTGTTGTAGAGAGAAACAACGAAACCCATCAGACTCTGCTGGGTGGGCAGGGCGAAATGCAGCTCAATATTATCATGGCAAAACTGAAGGACCGGTTTGGCGTTGGAGTAAAGACCATTCCGCAGAAAATTGCTTACAGAGAAACCATTAAAGGTACTTCGGATGTGCAGGGCAAACATAAGAAACAGTCCGGCGGCGCAGGCCAGTACGGAGACGTACATATTAAATTTGCTCCGTCCCAGGAAGAGTTCGAGTTTACCGAATCCTTGTTCGGCGGCTCTATTCCGAAAAACTATGTGCCTGCAGTGGAAAAGGGCTTGATTGAATCTATGGAAAAGGGCCCTCTTGCCGGATGTAAAGTTGTAAATGTAAAAGCAGACCTTTACGATGGTTCTTACCACGATGTTGACTCCAATGAAATGGCCTTTAAAATTGCGGCATCCCTGGCCTTTAAAAAGGGTATCCAGGAGGCTAAGCCAGTGCTGCTGGAGCCTGTCATGCATCTGGATATTCTGGTGCCGGATGATTACATGGGCGATGTAATGGGGGATATGAACAAGAGAAGAGGAAAGATCTTAGGTATGGAGCCTCAGGCTGATGGAAGTCAGAAACTGATGGCTGAAGCACCTCAGGCAGAGCTCTTTGATTATGCCATTACCCTGAGGGCTATGACACAGGCCAGAGGAACTTTCTCCATGAAATTCGAACGATATGAAGAGGTTCCGACTCAGATCGCGCAAAAGATTATTGACGCATATCACGCAGAAGATAAATAAAGCACCAACTGACTGGAGCAAAAACCTTGATGCTCACCTTGAAAAGGGTGGCATTAAGGTTTTTTTAAGGCAATTTAAGGCAATAGGAAAGGAAGCACAACATTGAAACACGTATTAAAATCATTGAAATGGGTCATTTTCTGGATAGGACTTGCAATTGTTTTTAATTTAGGAATCTGGTATTTTTTAGGACAGAGCAAAGCATTAGAATTTTTTGGAGGCTACCTGATTGAGCTCAGCCTCAGCGTGGACAACCTCTTTGTATTTATCACAATCTTTGCAGGATACGGTGTCAAAGAACATGCCCAACACCGAGTTTTAGGCTACGGTATTGCAGGGGCCATTATACTCAGATTCCTGTTTATCTTCTTTGGCATAAAGATTGTAACCCTGTTTGAATGGGTTCTCTATATCTTTGGCGTAATTTTGATTTTCAATGGAATCAAAATGTTTAAAACAGAGGAGGAAAAGGATCCTCGGGACAGTATTGTGGTAAAAGCCATAGGAAAAGTGCTTCCTTTGACAGAAGGGTTTGAAGGTGAAAAATTCATGGTAAAAAAGGATGGAAAGCGTCTCTTTACACCTTTGTTTGCAGTGCTTTGCATCATTGAGTTTTCTGATATTCTCTTTGCCATTGATTCGGTGCCTGCAGTCTTCTCCGTTTCCACGGATCTGCTTATTGTCTATACCTCTAATATTTTCGCTATTTTGGGACTTAGACAGATGTATTTTGTGCTGGAGCATCTTCATGAACGCTTTCAGTTTGTGAAATATGGTGTAGCTGTTGTTTTGATGTTCACCGGAGTAAAATTGGCAGGCCTCTTCTTTGATCTTCATATTTCCATCCCTGTTTCAATTGGGGTGATTCTTTCTGTTCTGATTGTTAGCGTTGTCGTTTCTATCCTCGTATCGAAAAAACAGGGTAACAAAAGGGCATAATCAGGAAACCCCTGCATAAAAATGTATCGTGCAGAGGTGATAGAATGAAGTGTGTATGGAAATCAGTTAAATGGCTGCTGTTTTGGATTTTGTTGGCTTTAAGTTTTGGCGGCGGCGTATGGTATTTTATGGGCCAACAAAAGGCCCTGGAGTTTGTGGGCGGATATCTCATTGAGTTGAGTCTCAGTATGGATAATCTCTTTGTGTTTATTACCATTTTTACTAGCTTTCGCATTACAGAGCATGCGCAGCACAGGGCCCTGGGATATGGAATTGCCGGCGCTATTATTCTGCGTTTTCTCTTTATTTTCTTTGGCGTGCATCTGGTCAGCCGCTTTGAATGGGTGCTGTATGTCTTTGGCGCAGTGCTCATTATCAATGGTCTGAAAATGCTCAAGGATGATGAGGGAAAGGACCCTCACGACAGCCTGATTATTCGCATTCTGTCAAAAATTTTGCCTATGTCCCGCAGCTTGTCAGGGGACCGGTTTTTAGTGAGAGGCCGGGATGGCAAGTGGATGTTTACACCTTTGTTTGCAGTGGTCTGTCTCATAGAATTTTCGGATATTCTATTTGCCATGGACTCTGTCCCAGCAGTCTTTTCCGTGTCCACGGATTTATTTATTGTCTATACCTCGAATATTTTCGCCATTTTAGGGCTGCGGCAGTTTTATTTTGTCCTGGAGCATTTACATGAACGGTTTGCCTATGTGAAATACGGAGTTTCCGTTATCCTGGTCTTTACAGGAATGAAGCTGGCAGGCCTGGCCGTGGGCTGGTATATTCCAATACCGGAATCCATTGCAGTAATTGGAATTATACTGGTTCTCAGCATCCTGATTTCCCTGCTTCTTTCCGGGAGAAAGCCTGCCCGTCATTGCTAACAAAAAACGATAAGCCTTTTTGCCTGTATAGCGTCATGGCGCGGCCTGTGGTATAATTGACAGCAGTAAACAGGGAAAGAGGAAATGATCAATGGCAAAAAAAGCAAAGACCGTATTTGTGTGTCAGGAATGCGGATATGAAAGCGCCAAGTGGCAGGGGCAGTGTATTTGCGGCGCCTGGAACAGCATGGTGGAGGAAAAGGTGCTGCCTGCTCAGACTGGGACAGATAAAAGAAGGCGGAGCGGTACGACAACGGACCCGCTGGGAAAAGAGCGAAACCGTCCGTCAAAGCTGACAGAAGTAAAGTCAGGCAGCTATACACGTATGGACACGGGAATCGGAGAATTGAACAGAGTTTTGGGCGGAGGAATGGTAAAGGGTTCTCTCACTTTGATTTCAGGTGAGCCGGGTATTGGAAAATCTACCATCATCATACAGGCAGCTTCGCATATTGCCCAGCAGTATGGAAAGGTGCTGTATGTTTCTGGCGAGGAGTCAGAGGACCAGATTAAAATGCGAGCTGATCGGGTGTGCGGCCAGCTGACGGACAATCTGTTCATTCTGGCTGAGACGAACATGGAGAATATTTCAGCCATAGCAGAGGAGTTGAAGCCGGAGTTTGTCATTATCGACTCTATTCAGACTATGTATACCTCTGATTTGGATTCTGCCCCAGGGAGCGTTTCTCAGGTGCGGGCCTGCGGCAATGAATTGATGAGGGTAGGGAAAACTTACAATATTCCTATTTTTATCGTAGCCCATGTGACAAAGAGCGGAGAGCTGGCAGGGCCTAAGATCGTTGAGCATTTAGTAGACTGCGTGCTTCATTTTACAGGGGAAAGGAATCAGGAACTGCGCATTTTGCGGGCTTTTAAAAACCGTTTTGGGACAACCAGTGAAATCGGAGCTTTTGAAATGGCGGAAGAGGGACTGATGGAAATTGAAAACTTGTCAAAGAGCTTTTTAGAAGGCATGGAAGATGGGGCGGAGGGCTCCATGGCAGGAGCGGTTTATGAGGGCACCAGACCTTTGCTGTTGGAAGTGCAGGCTCTGGCTGCTCCTACAAATGTGGGATTTGCCAGAAGATCGTCCATTGGTGTTGAGTTGTCCCGTCTCAATATGATTTTGGCAGTGTTGGAGCGAAAGGCAGGTTTGTCTCTCATTAATCAGGATATTTACGTCAATATTGTTGGCGGATTAAAGCCGGAAGGAACCTCCGTAGATTTGGCCGTTGCTCTGGCCATTTACTCCACCTGCAAAGGAGAGCCTTGCTCTGGCAAGACTCTGGCTTTGGGGGAAATCGGCCTTACGGGAGATCTCCGGTCTGTTCAGAACAGTGAGAAAATTGTCCGTGAAGCTGCACGTATGGGCTTTGAACGGGTGATTTTGCCGGAAAAAAACGCAGCTAAACTAAAAGACCTGGACCTGAAGGGCATTAAGCTGGTGGGTGTGCGCCATATTACAGACGCTATCCGGGGCTTCTGATTTTAGGCTATCTTTTTAAGCAGTACATATGGTTTAATGGGCCGGAGCCCTGGCCAAGGTTGAGCTGCGCCTTTAAAGCTCCGTTGAGATAGTCTTTGGCGCGTCCTACGCTTTCCGGCAGGCTGTATCCGGCAGCAAGATTGCAGGCAATGGCCGACGATAGAGTGCAGCCTGTGCCGTGGGTATTGGGGTTGTCAATCCTAGGGGCTTCATACCAGTATTCCTGACCTGACAGATAGAGCAGGTCCGAGGCATCGCCTGACAGATGTCCGCCTTTCATTAAAACAGCAGTTTTGAAATTATGAGAGATATGTTCTGCGGCTTTGAGCATATCTTTTTTTTCTGGAATAGAAAATCCGCACAGAATTTCCGCCTCAGGAATATTAGGCGTAATTAAAGTGCCTATTGGGAGCAAATGGCTCATAAGGGATTCAAGGGCAGCTTCGGATAACAGGCGGCTGCCGCTGGTGGAAACCATAACCGGGTCAACAACAATATTTGCCGCCTGATAGTGGGTCAGCCTTTCTGCAATTGTAAGAATGATTTCCTGGTTGGAGACCATGCCGATTTTTACTGCATCCGGAATAATATCGGAAAAAATACAGTCCAGCTGTTTGGCCACAAACTCCCCAGGTGTGTCAATAATGCCGTAAACACCAGTGGTATTTTGGGCGGTAAGGGCAGTTATGGCACTCATACCGTACATGCCGTGAGCGTCAATTGTTTTGAGATCAGCCTGAATGCCAGCGCCCCCGCTGGAGTCCGAACCAGCTATGGTCAGTACTTTTTTCATAATCATGATCCTTTCGTAATTTGCATGGCCAAAGAACGCAGCTCTTTGCATTCTGTTTCAATCTGGCCGCTGGCAAAGATGGCGGAAACCAGTGCAGCGCCGTCAATTCCTGTTCCTGACAGCTCTAGGATGTTGCTTTTGCTGATGCCGCCAATAGCACAGACTGGAATGGAAACTGCGCTACAGATTTCCTGCAGGGTGTGGCGAGATACCAGCTGGGCGTCCTGCTTTGTGGATGTGTTAAAAACAGCCCCCACTCCCAGATAATCGGCTCTGTTTTTTTCTGCCAGCACAGCTTGCTCTACTGTTTGGACAGATACTCCGATGATCTTGTTTTCGCCCAGTTGCTTTCGCGCCTGGGTAACTTCTGTATCCCTTTGGCCTACATGAACCCCGTCTGCTCCGCAGTCTTTTGCCACTTGAATATTATCATTGATAATAAAAGGGACTTGATAGCTTTTGCACAGCTCCTTTATTTCCAGGGCTTCTGCCAGAAACTGTTCTTGGGGCAGGTCCTTTTCACGCAGCTGGACACAGGTCACTCCCCCTTTTAAGGCAGCCTCTACCTGCTGGAAAAGGCTTTGCTTTTCGGTCCAGGAACGGTCAGTGACAGCATACAGCAGCATGGCTTCTTTAACACGGTTCATAGTTGGCCCCTTTCATTAATTCTTCGCCGCTCAGGTGGTAGATTTCGTCAATCAGGTAATTGCGGAAGGTGCTGTTTCCTTCTCGGCCGGATAGTCTGGAACATGCTCTTTCTCCGCACAGGCCCATAGCGCATACGGCGGCCAGGCAGGCTTCCAGGGGAGTCTCAGGATTTGCTGCCAGATAGGCGGTCATCATAGCGGACAGCATACAGCCGGAGCCGGTGATTTTACTCATGATGGGGTGTCCGTTTCTTACGATGTAGGCTTGCTTTGAATCGGCAATCAGATCAATGGCTCCGGTGATGACCACAATGGAGCCGATTTTTTTTGATAGTGTTTGGGCAAAATCAACAGTAGGTTTTAGGTTGTCTTCTGTGACAGCATCTGCTGCTGCCGCATCTACGCCTTTGGTGATTCCTGAACCGGAGGCCAGCGTCTTTATTTCTGAAATGTTTCCGCGCACAGCAGCGAAGGAGACCTGCTCCAACAATTGATAAGCTGTGCGTGTCCGAAGGGCAGAGGCTCCTGCGCCCACAGGGTCCAGCAAAACCGGATGGCCGCAGTCATTGGAGGCTTTTCCGGCAGTCAGCATGGCGGGAATGGTTCGCTGATTTAAGGTGCCGATATTGATATTCAGGCCATTGCAGATGGTTGTAATTTCCTGAGCATCTTCCGGGTCATCGGCCATAATTGGAGATGCTCCGCAGGCAAGCAGGATGTTGGCACAGTCA